>SLJO01000264.1 GCA_007135095.1 Bacteroidales bacterium
CTCAACAGGATGGATGAGGGAGCATTGACCGCTGAGAATGAAATCATCAGAATAGATGAAATTGTAAAGGAGATAACCAACAACCTTGATAATGAATTCAGGGGGAAAGACATAACATTAAGCATTAAATTAAGCAACCGGCAAACCATAAAAGGAAACTATTCGCTTGTATATTCCATTTTCCAGAACCTTTTTGAAAACACCATCATTCATGCGGGAGAGAAAATCTCCATCACCCTGAGCTGTTACTTTGAAGATGAGAATTATTATTATTTCTCCTATTACGACACAGGCCCGGGAATCCCTGAAAAACATATTGGCAGGGTTTTCGAGCGCTTTTACAGGATCGACAAGGGACGCAGCAGGAAATCGGGAGGAACAGGTCTCGGACTGGCCATTATTAAGAACGCCGTACTATATCACCAGGGTGACATTTCGGTGAAAAACCGCGAAGAAGGAGGGGTGGAATTCTTCTTTTCATTAAGGAAAAAGCCGGCGTGATCTTAAATCAATAAAATTCCTTACTTTAGTATTTAATATTGGCGACTGCCATATGGAATTTTCAAAAACGGCTTATTAACCAAAATCACTGAATTATTGAAAACTAAAACTCTTTTACCGCTCCTCGTGGTAATACTTTTGGGATTTTCACCCGTCATTTCGTCAGGGCAGGAACGCAGTGATACTGTTCTGACACATCAAAAGGTGAAGCACCTGATTATTAAAAATGACAACTCACGATATACCGGTGAAATCCTTTACCAGGATATGAGGGAGGTTATTATAAGAACTGAAAACCTTGGCGACATTGCCATACCAAAGCACGAAATAAGGGAGATAAGAGAACTGGGAGAGGAAGACTTCAGGGATGGTGTATTTACCGGAGCGGATTTGTTTACAACAAGGTATTTTCTGACAACCAATGGGTTACATGTCCGTAAAGGAGAAAGCTATGTACAATGGAATTTGTTCGGCCCTGATTTCCAGTTTGGAGTTGCTGATAATTTTGGCGTTGGGGTGATGACTTCCTGGCTGGCGATTCCGATTATAGGGACTGCAAAATACAGCCGGCAGCTGGGTGAAAATACAAGTCTTGCCGCCGGGACATTATTGGGGACCGGTTCATGGGCACAACCGGATTTTGGAATAGCCCTTCCCTTTGTAGCGCTAACCTTCGGGGGAAGGTCCCATAATGTCAATTTTTCCACGGGTTACGGACTGGTTTTCTACTCTGTTGAAACTTATAATCCTAACACTGACAGATCCACTACGGAAAAATTCCGGGAAGGAAGGTTATTGCTTTCTCTTGCAGGCATGACCAGGATAAGCCCTGCCATAAGCCTTGTTTTTGATTCATTTATTGCTCCGCCGGGGCCTTACCGGACTCAAACAATATGGGAATATTCATGGGAAAATGGCAACTACAGGGAGGTTACAACCACAGAACGCTCATCTGCCCTGATGATTTTTGTTCCCGGTATCCGCTGGCACACAAGGCCCAACGCTGCATTCCAGTTTGGTTTTACGGGAGCCTATTTCGACGGGGAATTTGTTCCTGTTCCAATACCGATGGTTCAGTGGTTCAGGAAACTCTGAATTTCCCTGCTGGTGGCCGGGATGTGTCCGGCCTTTCATTTTACATGGCGGCGGGTGAATAATTTTCAGAAGTAAAGTTGTATTCACCCGAACCGATTTCAAGGTTCAGGTAGCCATCCCTGAAATCCACAACTTGTATTTCCGGATTGTTTGTTACAGTCCGGTTGTTTTCAAAAACCTGGCGCTGACCCGTAGCAGGGATAAAAACATTTGCCCTTGTATTTACCGGAACAGTAATGTGAACATCCAGGTTTGACCCATCCTTTTTCCAGGATGAGATTATCTTCCCGTTAATTGAATGGTATGAGGCTTTCACATAGTTAATGCCTTCACTTGCAATTTCCGGTTTAACGATAAAGCTCCTGTAGCCTGGCTGATCAACTTTTATGCCGGCCATATTGCCAAACATCCATTCATTTACCGATCCGAATGCATAGTGATTAAATGAATTCATCGATGCATTATCCCTGAATCCTTCCTCCTTGGTGTAACTGTCCCACCTCTCCCAGATAGTGGTGGCGCCATTCACAACCTCGAATAACCATGAAGGGTAGTCTTCATTCAGGAGCAGTTGATACGCAATGTGGCTGTACCCTGTAGCCGAGAGTGCAGGGAGTAAAGGTCTAACCCCCAGAAAGCCGGTAGACAGATTGCCGCTATTGCTTTTTATCAGGTCAGCCAGGTGATTGCCTGCCGTTTTTTTGGTTTCAGGGTCCAGCATCCCCTTGAAAATAGCATTGGCATAGGCTGTCTGGGTGTGACCATCAAAACCCAGATGACCGTCAACATAACCCTCTCCATCGCCATAGGCTTCCGCATTCACCCTGAAACGGCCGAGGCCGTCGGTATAATAATCGGAAAATGCCTGTTTCACTTTGGCTGCAAGATTACCAAAATAACCGGCATCTTCTTTTTCCCCAATTGCAAGGGCCATTTCCTGCATCAGTTCGGCACAATAGGCAAAGTAAATGGAAGCCAGGAAATCAGGCGGTGTTTTTTTCCCCACCGACAACCAGTCCCCGAAGCCCCCTTTGGGTGAAATATCCTCGAAGCTGCCTTCATGAAAAACATAATTTCCATTGGCCTTTGTTTCCAAAAACCTTAGCCAGGCAACCATGTTCGGCCAGTAACGGCTGATTACCCTTGTATCGCCATATGTTTTATAGATTGTATAGGGGCATATAATGCCAGCCTCTGACCAGCCCGGTGAGTAGGTGTCGGTGGCCCGTACATTTGGTGCAGGAGCGTAAATCGGATACGTGTTATCTGCACGCTGGGCGTCATTCAGATCGGTCAGCCACTTGGTATAAAAAGCGGCAATATCGTTATTATAGGCTGCAGACTGGATATAGGCCTGGGCATCGCCAGTCCAGCCCTGACGTTCGTCGCGTTGAGGACAATCGGTTGGTACATCGAAATAATTTGATCGCTGCGTCCAGACAATATTACTGTATAATTGATTGACCAGCTGATTATCGGTTTCTAAACTGCCGGCCTTGGGGGTTAGCGAGGTAAGGACGATCCCCGTAACAGCATCTGCCGGCGGATCGTAACGAAAGCCTGATGCCTCGACATACTGGAATCCATGATATGTAAACCCCGGCGTCCAGGTTTCTCCCCCGGGGTCGCCTTTTAAAATGTAGGTGTCGGTTGCACGTGCTTTTCTCAGGTTCTCAGTCATTAAACTGCCATCGGGATGCAGCATTTCGCCGAACCTAAGGACAATTGTATCGCCTTTATTCCCTTTTACGTTCAGGCGCACCACGCCTGCAAAATTCTGACCCATATCAAAAATATATTTCCCCCCCTGCCGGGGATTCACGGTTTTGGGTATTATTTCGGTATAAACACCCACCGGATTTCCCGGATAACTTTCAATTTTGCGTTCAGCACTGCAGGGATAAACCGTACTGCTTTTCCATCCCGAATCATCAAAACCTGCATTGCTCCAGTCACCAAACTCCAGGTTTGCATTGTAAGTTTCACCGTTTAATATATCGGCCTCTACGATTGGGCCGTGGCTGGTTTTCCATGATTGGCCGGTAGCGATAAGCTCCTTTTCACCATTTAAATATTCAATTTCTATCTGTGCTTTTAACAAGGGTACATCCCCGTAAAAAGCCCTGACCACCGGATTTCCTACGAGCAGGGCATAGCCGAGGTAACCGGCATACCAGCCATCGGCAAGGATTGCACCAAAAGCATTTTTGCCCTCCCTGACATCGGAGGTAACATCATAGGTGTTATAATAAACACGCTTGTCATAGTCGGTCCATCCGGGGGTGAAATAGTCATTTCCAATTCGCTCCCCGTTTATTTTAAATTCATACAATCCCAGCGCGGTAACATATAACCTGGCTTTTTTGACAGGTGATTTAAGGATGGCTTCTTTTCTGAAGAAAGGTGAAGGGGGTAAATGGTATATTTCCCCTTTACCCAAGGCAGTCAGGTCGTTTCCAATCCATTCTGCCTTCCAGTCGGTTTTACTGAGCAAACCGATTTCCCAGGTGGCGGTTTCACTCCATTCACCGGGTTCCCCGTTCATGTCCCAGCTCCGGACCTTCCAGAAGCATACTGATCTTGATTTCATAGGCTTGCCGTCATATTCAACCTGGTTGGTGGCATCGCCCTCTACTTTTCCTGAATCCCAAAGATCAGCCTGGCCGGTTGCCAGTAATGCGGGTGATGTAGCGACCAGTATCTGGTAAGCGGTTTGTACCTGCCCCCTGACATCAGAAGTCAGCTCCCAGCTCAGCCGTGGAGCTTCTACATCCACCACGGGATCGGTTTTGTATTCGGTTCTCAGGTTAACCGGGGTTAGTGAGGAAGGATTTTTGCAGGATGCCGCAAGCAGAAGCGGGGCAAGGATTAAAATATAAAACCGGTAAGTGAATTTTAAAAAGTCCATAGGGCATCTTTTGATCATGCCTGTAAATTTATAAAATCTGAGCTAAATGCGGTAATTACTTTTTTCCCTCTCCGGAACTTTCCATGACGAATGATAATGATCCTCTGTAGGCGATAAAGCCATCTTAAAATAATGTGGTATATTTACTTTGGCATGTGTAAGACCGCATTGCCTGAAAAATAAGTAAATATGAACAGCAGGCTTGATACAAAACTGATGCATCCCCGCGACCAGATAGTACTTATAATTAGCCGTATATATGAAAGGGGCCTGACTACAACATCAGGAGGGAACATCTCGGTGCTTGATGAGAATGGTGACGTCTGGGTAACTCCTGCAGGCGTTGATAAAGGTTCACTGAGGCCTGCTGACATAATATGTGTTACAAAGAATGGCTCAATTATTGGGCCTCATAAGCCTTCATCAGAGTATCCCTTTCACCGGGCAATATATAAGGCCCGTCCTGATCTCGGGGCTATAGTTCATGCTCATCCCCCTGCACTGGTGTCATTCAGTATAGTGCATGAAGTTCCCAATCCCAATATTGTTGCACAGGCCAGGCATGTCTGCGGATCAATTGGTTATGCAGGTTATGAGTTGCCGGGAAGTGAGGCTCTTGGTAAAATAATTGCCGATGCATTTGAAGGGAACGATAATGCGATAATAATGGAGAATCATGGCATCGTGGTTGGTGGTATTAATATGGCTGATGCATTTCAACGTTTTGAAACACTCGAATTTTGTGCGCGCACTATCCTCAAAGGCAAAAGACTTGGGGAACCAAGGTATCTCAGCGACCATCAGATAGAAACTTTTGAAAACCAAAGATCCGTCAGACAGATAGATATGGTTGAGATGGACAGTGTATCGTACCCTTCCGATGAGCGGGAAAAACGCACTGAGATTTGTACTATCATTCAAAGGGCATGCAGACAGGGATTGATGATAAGTTCATATGGAACTGTTTCCCGGCGTTGGCGGAAAAATGACTTTCTGATCACGCCAACAAATGTTCAGCGCTGGGATATACAGCCTGATGATATTGTTCAGGTAAAAGACGAAAAGCATGAACCGGGGAAAATGCCCAGTCGCGGTGTACGGCTTCACCAGGAAATATACAAAAGAAATCCGGGCATTAATTCAATAATAATCACCCAGTCACACAATCTGATGGCATTCGGCGTAACCGGTACGGCATTTAACGTGCGTACAATACCGGAAAGCTGGGTATTCCTGCAGGATGTCATATCAGTTCCCTTTGGATCACAGTTCGGCGACTTTAATGATATTCTTAACATATTGTCCGAAAACAGGCCGGCAGTAATAATAGAAAACGATGCGGCACTGATAACCGGTGATACACTTCTGCAGACTTTCGACCGGCTTGAGATTGCCGAATTCTCTGCCCGGTCACTTATCATGGGTGCATCCCTGGGTCGGATGATACCCATAAATGATGAACAGGTGGAAGAACTCAGGAGAAAATTTCTTTGAAAATCAATGAATGTAAACACAACCCGTTAAGTGTTATTCCTTTTCACCATTTGCAACCTGGTTCGGTTTGGACATAATTAAGCCAAACCGGGCATTAACGGTAACCGTGCGCTGCCATATTCTATAATTGCCAGATGAAATTATCCCTGACCCTGATGTCCCTGGATGAACTTCCCACCAATATCTCAAACTCACCCGGTTCAATTACCCATTTATTCTGTTTGGCGGAAAAGAATCTCAGGTCCTCGTCCGTGATTTTAAAAGATACTTTTTTCTTTTCGCCGGCTTTAAGAAATATTTTTTCAAAGTTTCTCAGTTCCTTTTCCGGCCGGGGTTCCGAAGAGTACACGTCCCGGACATATAATTGGGCCACCTCGGCGCCATCAACATTTCCAGTGTTTTGCAGGCTGAAGGTTACTTCGGGGAATTTATTTTTTTTCGAGATCTTCAGCTCACTATAAGCGAAAGTCGTGTAGGAAAGACCGTGTCCGAAAGGAAATAAAGGTTCAATATTCCTGGTATCATAGTGACGGTATCCCACGAAAATACCCTCGAGGTATTCCACGATATTGTTCTGCCCGGGGTAATTGCCGTGAGCGGGATTATCGGAGAGTTTCACCGGGAAGGTTTCGGCCAGTTTGCCTGACGGGTTCACTTTTCCGAACAGAACGCTGGCAATGGCATTCCCCCCTTCCTGCCCGGGGTAATAGGCCTCTACTATAGCGTTTACTTCATCTGCCCATGGCATGCCTATTGGTGAACCGTTAATCAGGACAACCACGGTGCTGGGGTTTATTTTTGCCACCTCACTGATAAGCCTGTTTTGTTCCCCGGGCAGCAAAATATCCGCCCTGTCAACGGTTCCTCCTTCAAAAAAATTTGACAGTCCCGCGAAGATCACCACTGCATCACTCCCGGCGGCAGCTTTTTTAGCCTGTTCAATAAAATCAATGCCCGGCATCTCCCATTCGAAACGGATGAAGTTACGGTTGCCCCTCTTGTAAAACTCAACCCTTATATCAACAGGAACCTCTTTTTTCAGGGAAACCGGAACATTTTTGCTTTTTGATGCCAGATCCGCCTCGAATATTCCTTCAGTTACTGTCCACTCATCGATCACGAGCTTTCCGTCAAGGTAAAGCCTGAAGCCTGATTGAGCGGCAGAGATCCCTATCCTGTATTCTCCTGATTCAGGGGGTACCAGCTGGCCGCTCCACCGGACGGAATACTCTCCGTTGCTCTGCCATCCCCCTATCCCCGGCCTGGGATTTGCCCAGCCCCATGAGAAATTAATATTTTGATCAATTGAAGCAATTACCGGCGTGTCCCTAAGTCCGCTGTTTGAAAAGTATTCAGCTTTCAATCCCTGGCATTCAATCCCGTTTGCCTTGCTTTTCAGGTACTTGCTGTCTATAACGCTCAGGTTTCCATCAAGCCCGCATCCTTCTTCATAGATAATCGCGGTGCCTGACCCCAGGTAATTTTCAAGGCCCTCCAGGGGACTCACAGAATAAAAAGGAGATACCGAAGCACTACCACCGCCTCCCAGCCTTGCCTGCTCGGCATTCGGGCCTATTACTGCCAGCTTTTTAACTGATGGCTGGTCCAGGGGCAGAATATTCCCCTTATTTTTTAACAGTACAATTCCTGCCTCGGAAACCTTGCGGGTGAGCAGCTTGTGCCTCCCGGAATTTAATTCGGAATTAAAATCAGGCTTGTCCTGGTCCAGCAAACCGGTTTTCACGTAAGCCCTTAACAGACGCCTTATTTTATCCTCCAGTTCCTCAAGGGTCAGCGACTGTTCCTCGAGCGCAACCAGAATATTTTCCCGGGTGAAAAAATTCCCGGGACCCGGCATTTCAAGGTCAAGGCCTGAAAATATTGCCCCGGTGCTTTTAACCCCCCGCCAGTCGGACACCACGAAACCTTCATAACCCCATTCACCCTTCAGGATGGTTTCCAGCATGTGCCTGTTCTCGGAAGTATGAAATCCATTGAGACCGTTGTAGGCTGTCATGACTCCCCAGGGATTCGATTTTTTAACCGGTATGCCGAAACCTGGAAGGTAAATCTCCCTTAGTGTTCTTTCGTCCATCCGGACATCAAGATTCTCCTGGTATTTTTGCTGATTATTTGCGGTCATCGCCTTGATAACAGCGCCCACCTGTTCTGACTGAACCCCTTGAATAAAGGCCGTGGCTAATTCTCCTGACAACAGGGGGTCTTCTGAAAACACTTCATAATTTCTTCCATTCAGAGGCATCCGCTTGATATTTACCATCGGGGCCAGCAACATCGCCGAACCGGTGGCCCGTGTTTCCCTGCCAAGCGCCGCCCCCACTTCCCTGATCAGGTCCCTGTCCCACGTTGCAGCCTGGCCCGCGGCGGTGGGGAAGCAGGTCGCATTTCCTGCCGCCTGCCCATCTTCATCAAGGATGACTGTTACACCGTGCCCGCAGTCGGTAACCTGCATGGGTGGTATACCCAGCCGCTCAATGCCTTTGAAATGCCACATGTCACGGCCGGCGAGGAAGCCTGCCTTCTCATCCAGTGTCATTAACCGTATGATGTCATCGACCCTTTGTTCAGTGCTTTTCCCGCGGTCCCTGTAAACGGGTATTTCAGGCTCTTCACCCTTGCCTTCAGAGGTGTTGAAAAAATTCCTGGAAATCGCGGAACCAAAACCATACGGCAGGACTGAACCAATGGTAAGTGCGGCATTTTGTTTCATGAAGTCCCGCCTGGAATATTTTTTTTTCATAAATGATTATCATTAATGGGCACTGAATTTTACTTCATTATCAATGACCAGCTAATAATGGATGCCAGGTTATCAGGATTATCTGAAATAACTATATTTTCAGGAACATTTTTTCCGGCATACACTGAACGCGGAAAGGCCAGCTCGGCGTTTAGCCGTTCAGAGCTCAATGGTTGATTCATATGGTCATTCAATCCGACAAGGGCAACTTTTCTTGGAGCAATTAAACCTATAAGGTCGGGAAGGTCATATAAAGTCAATGCACCGGCCACATAATAATTCATAAAACCGGAATCATAAAACTTGTTGTTTGCAATACCCTGGTAGGAAACAAGAGATCCTGCTAGGGTAACGGAACTTATGGAATTATTAAAAGCCGCGGCATGCAGAAGCACCGGTCCCATCTGGTTAAATGCCACCGCACCTATCCTGCCCGGATCAACATCCGGCCGGCCCCTAAGAAAATTAATCACCCTGCCGACATCCCCGGCCTGGATGCCGGTCACGCTGCGGCCTATCATAATGGCAAGGAAATTATTCCTGTCAACACCATTGCAATACACTTCGCCAGTGCCTATTACATCAGGTGCAGCTACTATATATCCTTCTTTTACAAGCTGCTCTATCTTTCCCCCGCGAGCGGCATCTGCTGTTTTACCTTCGGGATGCAGGTAGATCACTGCCGGAGCATTATTTATTTCATGCGGAACAAAAACAAGCAGGGGGACTACGTATTCTCCTTCACCCTGCAGGGCATACATTTCAACCGCATATCCATCACGCTGGTATCTGCCACGGAAAACCGGCCGGGTATTTGATATAGGTGTAATATAACCGGACAGATCCCGTGCCTCGCTGAGGATTTTTGAAAAATGCTGTTCCTGGTTTGCTCTGGATATATTGATTTTTTTGATCAATTCCCCGCTCTTTTCCCTGTTTAGACTGAAAACCGTTTCTGCATTTTCCAGGGAAGAGGCAACATGCCCGGTAGGAGTGATCTTCAATTCTTCCTGCCTTGAAATGGTTACTTCAAGGTCAGACGGGTCTCCGGGCATGTTAAGATTTTCCTGGAAAAATGCATAAACACTTTCCCTTAGCTTCCGGGTATATCCATGACCCCAGTCATCTTCCACAAGTGCAAGATTACCTTCCTTACCATATGCTGCGTACGTCCTTTTTACTTCGTCATAGGTTTCGCGAGCACCCTGGATGCTGAAAAAATCATAAGTTCCTGCCGCTATGAGTGAAGGGGCAGGAGCCCTCACGGCCAGTAAATCAGCATGGGTTATCCCGCTGATGATGCCGCGGTAGAAATTCTGTTCGGCATCCTGTGGACCTATGGATTCAAGAAGTCTTCTAAACCCCGTTATATAATTAACAGAAGCAGCAGCCTTTATGCGGTCGTCAAAGGCAAAAATATAGGAAGTCTGGGTGCCGCCACCAGAATGGCCTGTAATGCCAAGCCTTGCAGGATCCACTTCTCTTCTTGTCAGCATATAGTCAATTGCCCTGATACCATCCCAGATAAAATATTTTGCCAGTGAAGAACCCGTAATGAAGCACTGATGCCCAAGGTAACTGTGCTCCCTGGTAGTGGGTCCAATAAATGATTCCTCTGTTTCAGGATTGAATATCTGGATTCTCTCCCCCTGGCTTACAGGATCAATGGCAAAAACTATAAAGCCCTTTTTGACAAGATTAAGGATCATCACCTGGTATGGTTCACTCCTGAAGGAATTCTGGTAATGGCCGCTGAGATAAAGAATGGCGGGCCTTCTCCCTCTGCCGCCATCGGGTATATACAGACACCCGGTAACAGGGAAACCGGGTATTGATTCAAAAATCACCTTTTCTATCCTGTAACCCTCTTTCATTACGGTGCCTGTTACCCTTGAGTTCAGAGGGGTCTTCGCAGGGAAGGGGCCTGCGATATCCATCAGGGTATTGCGAACATGTTGCTGGCGCCTCTGCCAGTCAGCCCTGGTGGTTAACCGGGCAACCTCAGTGTCCCTTGCATCAAGATGTGCAAAGGCCTGCCGGTTAAGATGACGGATAAGCATGTTACCCCCGTCCGACCATTCTATCCACCGGTTGAGAACATCCAGGTTTTCCTGCTGGGAAAAAAGGTTCCGGGTCGAAAAAGATAAAATAACAAGGAACAGAATAATATGAAGGCATGATCCTGTGGGTTTCATTATCAATCGATGTTTGGGTTGTTAGTATTATACCAGGTTCGTGGAGCCCCCTTCGCGAAGCGATATGTCCATACCACGTTTATTGGTGCGCCATGCGCCACGTGTGAAATCAGGTACCTTAACCGATGTGCCCTCACGGGCAACGGACCATTCGCTCAGCGGGGAAATCGAGCTCCAGAGTGCACCGTCATATACATCAACCTCAAGGGGAAGTCCGTTGCGAAGGCAATCTATCAACCGCCAGTCGGCCGGCGATACCCTCGAATAGGAACCACCGGTGGTGCGACGGCTGTCAGCCTGATTCACCTTCCCGGTAAACCTCTTTGTGATTTCAGGGGTATACTTCTCTACCAGGGCATCATACTCCTCCTGGGGAAGCCAGCCATGCTCACTGGTGGCGATCCTCGAGGGCTGGGCACGGTAAATGCCCTTGCTGCCGCTGATAAGTTCAAAGCGGTGACCCGGACGGGGCGAACTGATATCATGCTGAAGCATGATGGTGCGGCCTCTGTGGGTGCGGATAATGGTGGTGTTCATATTGCCCCTGAACTTTAAGCCAACATAGGGACGGTAGTAATCATCTATTTCGGCCATCTCGCGCATCTTATCGCCCATGGAAAAATCATTGCCTGAAATCGATACCATGTAATCCATCTGGTCACCATAGTTCAGATCAAGCATCTGCGAAAGGGGACCCAGTCCGTGACCCGGGTAAAGGTTACCGTTGCGGTTAACATTCTCCTGCAAACGCCAGGGACGGTATCCGAAAAAGTAATTATTCTCAGGGTTACGATACCACCGGCTCTGGTTATTATATATCCTGTCGTGGATGTAATGTCCCTCGGCATGGATTATGTCACCAAAATATCCCTGGCGAACCATGTTAAGAATCACCGCAGATATACCACCGTGGCAGTTGCTGCAATCCATGTAGACATGACGACGGGTACGCTCAGAGGTTTCAACAACCTGCCAGCACTCTTCAAGGGTAATGCCAACGGGAAGATCAGTATAAACATGTTTGCCTTGCTCCATGGCATATACAGCTATCCGGGCATGCAAGTGCCAGGGGGTAGCGATAACTACCATGTCGATATCGCTGCGGTCGCAAACCTGCCTCCAGTCATCCGGGCCTTTGGTGTAGGAATCGGGTTTATGACGGGGAAGATCCCTTTTGAGAAAAGAGAGTGAGGCATCTACCCTGGAGGCAACAGGATCACAAAGGGCCTTGACTTCAACTCCCTCAATGCTGGCATAACGAGCCACATTACCTGTGCCGCGGTCGCCAATACCAATAAAACCAATCCGAACAGCATCAAGTTTGGGAGCAGCATAACCATGCATGTTGAATTGCTGTGAAAATGGCCGGGAAATTGCAGTATTCGATCCTGACTTTGACTTACTGCTGCCCATCATCATCCCAAGGCTGGCCAATCCGGATAATCTTAAAAAATTCTTGCGTGAAATTTTCATAACTTCCAGGTTTGGTTTATTTCATGATGAGATAAAAATACATAAAAATGAGGCTCAGCGCTTATTGATTGGCCATTTAACTTTTTCTTCGTATTTTTCATCCTTAAAGTGGTGTATTCCTGTCAGTCAAATTCCTGTAATCATTACAAGGGTAAGTGATTAATGTTGTTATTTCTGACTTTTATTCACTTTATCAAGTTATAATTTGATTTTGACATTAACAAGGTATGGTCATTTTTTCTGATAAACAGAATAAAAATATACATCCTGGTAATTGCCGGGCCCTAAGGCTTACTGCCAGGGATAATTTATTCTCAATTTTATTTCAACAAACTAATAATCAATCAATGAATATCTTATGAAGGAGGGAAAAGTACTTGATGCCTACAATATTGCCAGGGAAAGGTATGCCGAATTGGATGTGGACACCGATGCGGCAATTAAACAAATGGACGATGTTATAATAAGCATGCATTGCTGGCAGGCTGATGATGTCGGGGGATTTGAGAAGCCGGATTCTGTTTTGGGTGGTGGTGGCATTCAGGTCACGGGCAATTATCCCGGCAAAGCCGGAAACATTTCTGAAGTCAGACAGGATATTGAAAAGGCAATGGCCCTGCTGCCGGGTAAACAGCGTCTTAACCTGCATGCGTTCTACGGGGAGTTCGGAGATACATTTGTTGACAGGGACCAAATTGAAATCAGGCATTTTGCCGGCTGGATTGACTGGGCCAAAAACATGAAAACAGGACTTGATTTCAATCCTACCTGTTTTTCCCATCCCAGAGCTGATGACGGTTTTACATTATCAAGCAAGAATGAAGGCAACAGGAATTTCTGGATTGAGCATGTAAAAAGATGCCGTGTAATTGCTGCTGCAATGGGAAAGGAGCTTAATACCCCCTGCATTAATAATATTTGGATACCTGATGGTTCAAAAGATATTTCGGTCGACAGGTTCACCAATCGTGCCCTGCTGAAAGAATCCCTTGATGAGATCTTTAAGGTTGATTATCCTGCAAAACATCTTAAAGACTCAGTTGAAAGCAAACTGTTTGGTATCGGTTCAGAATCCATGGTTGTCGGTTCATATGATTTTTATCTGCCTTATGCATTAAAGAATAATTTACTGATATGTCTTGATAACGGTCATTTTCATCCGACCGAGCAGACCGGCGACAAAATATCGGCCTGCCTCCAGTTTTTTGATGAGTTGATGCTGCATGTTACCCGGGGTGTAAGATGGGACAGTGACCATGTCGTCATTTTAAATGATGAGATCCTTCAGATAGCCCAGGAGGTAGTCAGGGCAAACGCTATTAAAAGGGTGCATGTGGGACTGGATTTTTTTGATGCCAGTATTAACAGGTTAGGGGCTTATGTTATTGGGACCCGGGCTGCACAACAGGCATTTCTGATAAGCCTGCTTGAGCCGATTAATAAATTAAGGTCATTTGAAAACCAGGGACAGTATTTTGAAAGACTGGCGCTGCTGGAAATAATGAAGACCATGCCTTTCGGTGCAGTCTGGGATTATTACTGCATGATTGGCAATGTGCCAGCAGGAACTGATTATATTATTGAAATTCAAAATTACGAGTCAGAAGTATTAAGCAGGCGCTGATGCAAAAAGGCTAATCCAATAGTTTTTGCAAAAGCAGATAAATGGAATTATGTATAATGAAAATTCCTTACATTGCCCGGGTTTTGCTTCATTGGAATTTGAGACCGGTCGCTTTTTAACATACCTTTAATAACGCAACCAAAATGATTATGCGATTATACCAGGTCAGATATGAACATAAAATCGCCACCCAAACTATTATTGGTCCTGTCGCTTGCCCTGCTGGTCTGCTGTCAGCCTTTTCAGGATGACACCGCGCCTTCGGGTCTGATGACTGACCTTTTGCTGCATCCCGGTGATGCGGTAATTACAAGTCCCTTTCCGATTTTCTCATGGATAGTAAACGGACCGGGGGATGGGGTGATGCAGACAGCATACCAGATAAAAGTAGCCGCCGATTGCAGGTTAATTGAAACCGGCAACCCCGATGTATGGGATTCAGGAAAGGTATACTCGGATGAATCAATATCGGTCCCTTATAAGGGTAACATCCTGAATGCAAATACAAGTTACTGGTGGAAAGTCCGTACCTGGGATCAACGTGGAGAGGTTAGCGATTACAGCACACCCCAAAGGTTTAATACAGGCGATTTCAGTAATGTTCAAAGAAACTGGCCCGGGGAAAGCCGCTGGGTGCAATTGAAGACCAGGGGGGAAACAGAGTATGTTTATGAAAACCGGCATCCAATCCGATATCATGATGTCAAGCCGGTATCTGTTAAAAAAAACGAATCCGGCAATCATTTTATCACCTTTGAAAAAGCGGCTTTCGGAACACTTAAGCTGAAACTTGATGAACCCGGGACAGCTAATACACTTGTTGTGCACCTGGGTGAAAAGCTTGCCCCCGGAAACCAGGTTGACAGGGATCCCGGTGGCTCTGTTACCTATAACCGGTTTGAGCTCGGGGTTAAACCCGGAAAGAGAGAATATATGGTTGAGATTCCAAGATTTATTTCTAACTATCCAAACAGCCAGGTGCTTGCTGAACACATGCCGGAGGTAACTGCTTTCCGGTATGCTGAGATAGAGGGCTGGCCGGGTGATTTACAAACTGACCAGGTGCACCGGCACGAATTGCTTTATCATTTTGATGAAGCCGCTTCCGATTTTCACTCATCCGATGACAACCTTAACCGGATTTGGGATCTGTGCAAGCATACCCTCAAGGTTACCCCCTTTATGGGCGTTTACATAGATGGCGGCGCCCGTGAAAGGATGCCCTATGAAGCGGATGCTTATGTCCAGCAAATTAGCCATTATGCGGTAGACCGCGAATATGCAATACAGCGGTACACTAATGACTTTCTCATTTTTAATCCGAGCTGGCCCACCGAGTGGCACCTTCATATAGTACTCATGGCCTGGGCCGACTATATGGCCACCGGCAATGAGGCTTTCCTTGAAAAATATTATGATGAGCTTAAAAAGAAGACCCTGCTGCCCCTTGCCAGGGAAGATGGTCTTATCAGTACCCGCACAGGCCTGGTGACCAAAGATTTTCTGGAAGGCATCCATTACCACGGCACCAGCTTCAGGGATATAGTCGACTGGCCCCAGGGAACACCTGCCAATGAGACCAGCCTCAGGAGTGGTCATGGCAGTATCACCTTTGAAGGCGAGACGGACCGGTATATATTTTCTGATATTAACACGGTGGTTAATGCTTTTCACTTCCGCAACCTTGTGTTAATGGCCAAAATTGCCGGTGTGCTTGGAAAGACTGTAGATGAAGCCTTTTTCAGGGAAAGGTCAGCTCTGGTTAAGGCTTCAATAAATGAAAAACTGCTGGACAGGGAAAAAGGATTGTACAGGGACGGCGAGGGAGTTGACCACTATGCATTTCATGCCACCATGTTCCCTGTTGCATTTGGTCTTGCACCGGAGTCTTACTATCCCGGGTTGCGTGAATTTTTAATTTCAAAAGGCATGGCGTGCAGTCCATACGGGACCCCGTACCTGTTTGATGCACTGTATAAACTGGGACTGGAGGATTATGCCTTTGAGCTTCTGACATCGGAGACTGACCGGAGCTGGATGAATATGATAAGGTTTGGCACAACCATAACTTCAGAGGCATGGGATATTAAATACAAAAGGAACATGACGTGGAACCATGCATGGGGCGCTGCACCGGCATATATTATAACCCGGGGAATCTTTGGCATTGAACCGCTTGAACCTGCTTATAGAACAGTGCTTATAAAACCACAACCGGGAGCCCTGCAGAGTGCCGAAATAAAGAGTCCCACTATAAGGGGGCCAATTCACGCAAAATTCAGCAGGGAACCGGGGGGGGTGTTTATTATGGAAGTTATTATTCCTGCCAATACCCATGCCAGGGTAATGTTGCCCAAACCCGACCAGGAAAATTTCACCCTTCGGTTAAATGGGAATGAGATTCCTTTCACAATTACAGAAGGATCAGTTTTGATTGATAACCTGAAAGCGGGAAGATATTTGCTGGAATTGGGTTAGAGCCAACCAAATTGAATATAAACCTGATAACAAAATAATATACGAATGAAAAGAGCCTTTAAAATGAAGCTGAAACCAGGTTTTGAAGAAGAATACAAAAAAAGGCATGATGAAATCTGGCCTGCCCTGGCCGAAGAGTTGAAAAAAGCCGGCGTATCCGACTATTCTATCTTCCTGGACCGGGAGACTTCCACGCTTTTTGCCGTGCAGAAGCTCTCTGACGGCAATACTGCAAAACAGTTGTCGCAAACCGGCATTGTCAGGAAGTGGTGGGATTTTATGTCAGACATCATGGAAGTAAATCCGGATAATTCACCGGTTGTGACTGAACTAAAGGAGGTGTTTTATCTTAAATGATCTCCGCTTCTGATTTAAAAGCTATTGCTGCTGATAAAATCATTGTGCATGAAAATCAGGGGGAACCATCGGAATTGAACTACTGAGCGCCCTGGTTATGAATGTGAAAAATATTGCTTAATAGATTTATACCCATAGTTTGATGAAAAATAATGCTAAATATGCCTACTGGACAATAGTTATCCTGCTTTTGCTGGCTACCGCCCAGAGTTTTATGGACAGGCAGATCCTGTCGGTTTCTTTCCTTGTAATAAGGGAAGAACTGGATATTACCGATGTCCAGTATGGATTTATCAATGCTGCATTCCTTGTCAGTTATGCCATCATGTTCACAGTGGCAGGTGTTTTGATAGATAGATACGGCAGCAGGCTTGGCCTTGCATGGTCAGTGGGGTTCTGGTCATTTGCCTCTTTGCTGCATGCTGCTTCAAACAGCGCTTATCAGTTTATGTTCTATCGGTTTCTCCTGGGTCTGGGCGAAGGCGGTGCATTCCCGGGAGCAGCCAAGGCAGTTTCCGAATACGTACCCAAAAAGAAACAATCGCTGGCAATGGGGATCGCAATAGGCGGTGCCGCTTTCGGGGCTGTCATCGCTCCGCCGCTGACTGTTTATATGCTGATGTTTGTCAGCTGGAGGGCAGTATTTATCTTTGCCGGGGCCACCGGTTTTATCTGGCTTTTTTACTGGTTGAAATATGCCAAAAAACTTCCCGCCCAGGAAGCCGGGATCAGAATTCCAGATGATAATGCCGGTAAGCCCGCGAAAAAGGGCAAGGGTTTGGGTATTAAAAAGCTTTTATCAGACAGGACCGCCTACGTATTTATCGGTATGAGGTTTCTTCTGGATCCTGTATTGTATTTTTACATGTTCTGGATTCCCAGGTATTTAAGTGACGTGCACGATCTGTCCCTTGGATTGATAGGAAACCTCCTGTGGATACCATTTCTTGCGCTGGGCGTTGCCAATATTTTTGGAGGATGGGTGTCAGACCTGGTCTTTATAAAAACAAACAACGTCGATTTCGCAAGGAAGCTGATAATGGGGATCGGCGCGGTTTTAACCATTCCTGTCTTCTTTATAGGATGGATCCCTTCCTATATACCGATCCTGGTATTCATAACACTGGCATTTTTTGCTCATGGTATATGGATTACGAATTATATCACCTCAATCAGCGATATATACGGAAAGCATAATACGTCTTCAATAGTGGGATTCTCAGGAACTGCGGGAGCAATATCGGCGATGGTGCTAAATCCTTTGACCGGGTACGTGGTTTCAGCATATTCATACGACCCGTTATGGTATTATGCGGGTATTATGTATCCGCTTGTATTCATCTGTTTTATTATCTTCATTCCGAAAATTAAATTGAAGGACAGTCTGAAATATGAACACGAACCCATGGTTTCAAGTTAAAAGAAAACCGGCACTCTAATTAAACCTGTTATTAATAAAATTCAAAAGCGATAACCCAATGGAAACTGAAAAGAAGAAATCCCTGACAAAAATAGGTGTTTTTGGCGTCGGCTATTATAAGTACTGGGATCAATTTCCCGGTTTATATGATGAGTTAATGGCAAAACAGGAAAAGTTTATTTCAAAGATACCCCCGGGCTATGAAATAATTGATTTTGGCATGATTGATTCTCCTGCAAAGGCATATGAAGTCCTGGAAGTTATTCAAAAGGCAAACCCCGATCTGCTGTTTTGTAATATGCTCACCTATGCCACCTCCGGAACTTTTGGGATAATCATAAAAACGATGAATATCCCTGTTGTGCTGGTGGCCCTCCAGCCACTGAAAGCCATGGATTATGCCAGGGCAACCACACACATGCAGCTTGCCAATGATGATATCTGTTCCCTGCCTGAATTTGCCGGGGTTGCTCTTCGTATGGGAAAAAAAGTGCCCGACATGATCATCGGCACACTGGATGATGATCCTGCGGCTGACAGGGAGATTGAAGAATATTGCCGTATAGCACACGTGTTGAAGAGTTTAAAGACCGCCCACCTGGGTCACATCGGGCATCCCATAAATGCAATGCTTGACATGCACTCGGATGCAACAATGCTGACATCATTTTTTGGAAGCCATATTGTTCAGTGTGAAGCTAACCAGTTAATGGATTGTTACTATAAGGTTTCAAAGGAGGAGATAAACCAGGCAGAGAAACATATCCTTGATTTTTTTGACACACCGGATCCGGTATCGGATCCTATTTCCATGAAACTTCAAAAAGGCGACCTGGAAATGGCGGCAAAAGTAAGTGTTGCCCTGGATAATTTTATAAAAAACAACCAGCTGGAGGGACTGGCGTATTATTATGATGGTCCGGAAGATAGTGAATTGCGGACTGTGATGTCTAATCTTGCCGTCGGGAATTCCCTGTTGACTGCCAGGCATATTCCAATGTGCGGAGAATCGGACCTTAAAACCCTTATCGCATTATTGATTTTCGACCGGCTGGGCATAGGAGGAAGCTTTGCAGAATTTCATCCTGTCGATTTCAAGGAGGGCTTTGTCCTTGTCGGGCACGATGGCCCTCATAATATTTCTATTGCCGATGGAAAGCCTGTCCTTCGCAGTCTGAAGAAATATCATGGCAAGCCCGGCCATGGCGCGGGCGTTGAGTTTAATATCAAGGCAGGCCCGATAACGATGCTGTCGATAAATTCCACTTACCAGGGAGGGTTCAAATTTATTATCGCCGAGGGCGAATCGGTGGCCGGACCAATTCCTGCCACGGGAAATACTAATACCAGGGGCTTCTTCAAGCCGGATATCCGGACATTCCTGCACCGCTGGATCAAAGAAGGCCCTACCCATCATTTTGCGCTGGGGGTTGGCAATCATGCCGCTGCCCTGGAGAAAATTGCCGGTTACCTGGGTGTTGAAGCAGTTACCATTTCCGGTCATTAATACTTACATGTTAATTTCCCGCGAGACGAATGGCTGCAACCCATCCGCCTTTGAAAGGTGCGGTGACTGTAACGATCTCACCTCCTTCTATTGTTGCCTCTCTTGCCAGCACTCCTTCCGTGATGCTTATCCACCTGACGTCAAATGTCCCCGGGGCATTTGACAGATCAAGTCCTACCGAACCACCGTATGTGAAATAAAGTGCGTATTGCTCTCCGGGAATGGCAGCCAGATAAGCCTCATTGGGTTGACGGTCGACCAGCAATTCCATATGCGGCTCTACATCCCAAAGTTTGATGGTGTTTTCAAGAATACGTGCTGCCCTGATGCTTGCTCTGGCCTTTTCATTCAGGCCGTTACCGGCGTCAGGACGGTGGAAGCGTGAACTGGCCGAACCAGCAAGTAAATTTCGCCAGAATCGCTCGATTCCATCCTCAAGGCCGCCGGTTCCGAAATACAGGTATCCCCCGCCATAAATCTTGGTGTGATTGCTTGGGCGTGGCTTACCCTGGTTAACCTGTTTGATCAGCCAGATAATCTTGTCCCAGTGGTCTCCGGGCAGACTTGTGATTATTTCCTCTCTCCAGTCCCCCAGGATATCAGCAACAGCAATAACTCTTGCCTCAATTTGCAAAAGGGTGTCAGCCTGGTATTTGAAAACATTTTCCCTGACAATGATTTCTTTAAGGTCATCGCTGTCCCACCAGTTTGCCCTGGGAGAAAGGACTCCAAAGCCATTATCTGACAAAAGTTCTCCTATGGCATTATAGAGGAAAAAATTTTCACCGCGCTGTTCCCCTGCAAAGCACTCCATTCCGGGGCTGCGGGGATCGATATTGCCAACCATCCCCTGCCCGTGAATATGGTAGCCAGAGTGGCACCCCGTCACCCCCAATGGCAAATGTTCCTGGAATCAGTTCATCCCTGCCATCACCGGTGATATCGGCAACCAGTATGCTGTGCCCCCCCTGCTCTTGAAACTTTCATATTCCCCGGTGCTTTCCCAATCCCATACCCGGGCAAGATTTTTATCAAGTGCTGATATCTTTATTAACCCATAGGTACCCCTGAGTATAACAAGTGAGGGGTTAATTCCGTCAGTCCGTCCTGTTCATCAATCCCGGCCGGCCTGACCGATGCTCACAGGTTTTGGTCAATATATTATCTTTGCTTGTAAATTCGAGGTGGAGTGGCTATATTAGTACCTCTATACTGAAGGATGAAAAACAGCTGATCCGGAGACAGTTGCTGTTATCGTGCCCTGAACTGCAGGGCAGGCCATCCAGTAATTTGAACCGTGTTATTGATTTATCACATGATTATCCCACAGGTCTTTGCGCTTTATGAACTAAAAATTTAAATAATGAACCCGTCAAAAAAGTTTATTTCTGGATTTTCAATTTATTTCTTCCTGTTGATTGCCTTCACCGCCTGCAAGAGGGATAGAATCGAAGTGGCATACGAGAAAGAGATACATGACTATAATACCCTCGTGAATATTTTCAGTAATCCGACGCCTGAATTTCGTTCCGTTCCGCTTTGGGTGTGGCACGAAGTTGTCACAAAGGAAAAGATTGACCTTAAGCTTGCGGAATTTAAGGATAAGGGGTTTGGGGGATTTTTTGTACATCCCAGGTATGGACTGATAACTGAGTACCTTTCAGATGACTGGTACGAATTGTTCGGGTATACACTTGAGGTGGCAGAGGAGCTGGGACTGTTCGTATGGATATACGACGAAAATTCTTATCCCAGCGGCTTTGCTGGCGGACTGGTGCCTTATCATATGCCTGATTCCTATAAGCATGGCCAGTCCCTGCGAATTCACAGGTCAGATGAATTCCAAGTCGACCCGGATCTGAGATACCTTCATTTTTTTGAGGTCATGCCAAACGGGGGAATGGTTGAATTTGATAATCCTGAAGAAAGAACCGGAGATAAGGGCGAATTCATTTTATTTGAGATTGTTAATTATCCATCAACCAAGTGGCATGCCGGACATTCCTATGTCGACCTGCTTTATCCCGGGGTAACTGAAAAATTTATGGAGATTGCAATTGAGGGTTACCGGGAAAGATTTGGTCAGCATTTTGGGAATCTTATACCCGGGATATTTACCGATGAGCCCAATATTGCCCACCCGGGTGGGCATACAGCTGTAAGATGGACTCCCGATCTCTATGAGGAATTTGAAAACCGATGGGGTTACAGGCTTCAGGATAACCTGCTTTCACTTTTTGAGGAGGCTGGTGACTGGAAAAGAGTAAGGCATAATTATTTTCAGCTTCTGCTTCAGATGTTTATAGATCGTTTTGCAAAACCATGGTTTGAGTATACTGAAGAACACCGGCTTAAATGGACCGGGCACTACTGGGAACATGGCTGGCCAAGTCCTCACCACGGTGGGGATAACATGGCCATGTACGCATGGCACCAGGTTCCGGGAATTGACCTGTTGTTCAATACCATGTTTACAACCGAACGGCCGGTACAATTTGGCAATACCCGGAATGTAAAGGAGGTAAGAAGCGTGGCTAACCAGACGGGGCGGACAAGAACACTCTCGGAGACATACGGTGGTGCAGGCTGGGAGCTTACCTTCGGGGATATGAAAAGGCTGGGCGACTGGATGTATGTGCTTGGAGTGAATTTCATGAACCAGCACATGACACATACAACACTCCTGGGGGACAGGAAACAGGATTATCCGCAATTCTTTTCCTACCATTCTCCCTGGTGGGATCTTTACGGGTATCAGAATGATTACTTTGCCAGGCTGTCGGTTGCAATGTCGGCCGGTAAACAAAAAAACAATATCCTGGTGATTGAACCTACTACCAGCACATGGATGTATTATTCATCCTATAGCCCGGACCAATATATAAATGAGATTGGCAACAACTTTCACGATCTTCTCGACAAGCTTGAACAGTACAAGATAGCATATGACCTGGGCTCTGAAAATATCATAAAGGATATAGGTGCAATTGACAACGGCCTTTTTGTTGTGGGAGAAGCTCAATACGATCTTGTAGTTCTCCCTTTCGGAATGCAAAATATTGACAGACCCACTTTTGTGCTCCTTGAGCAATATCTGGAATCAGGTGGCAGGGTTGTCTCGCTGCAAACAATACCTGACAGGATAGAAGGCGCTGAATCTGATGCTGTTGTCAGGCTTATGAATGATTATGAAGAACAATGGGAACATTCTTCCTGTTTTACTGATGCCGGAGTTTATCATTTATTTGAAAATAAAAACCTGAAGTTCAGCGAGTCTTCCATGAGCTCCAAATGGTTTTTTCATCACGTAAGGGAGCTGGACGACGGAAGGCTGGTATTCCTGGTGAACTCATCTCCTGACGAAATCTTCGAGGGTAATTTTACAGCGGTTGGAAAAACTGTTATTGGGCTTGATCCTGCCACGGGTGATGAAACTTCGTATCCTTTTACCGCAGAAAAAGATGAAATAAATGTTGAATTTCTGATCAGGCCCGCAGGATCTCTGTTGCTTTTTATATCCGATGATGAAATGGCGGTTTCAGACCCTCCTGAAAAACCTGGGACAGATATAATACTGGAAACCGGAATCAGCGCTGTAAAACCATTAACCGAAAATATGATGACCCTGGACTATGGTGAGCTTTTCATGGATGGGAAATCACATGGCAGAATGTATTACTATGCAGCCGGCAATATAATCTGGCAGGATCATGGATATCCTGACAACCCCTGGGCAAATTCAATCCAGTTTAAAACTGAATTGATTGATGCCGACACCTTTGCTATCGATACGGGCTTCGAGTTTGTTTACGACTTCAATATTGCGCAAGGGACAGATATGCTGTCAATGACGGCTGTAGCGGAAAGACCTGAAATATTCAAACTGTCAATAAATGGTGTCAGCGTGGAGCCAATTCCCGGCAGATGGTTTCTCGACAAGGATTTTGCCGTGTATGGCATAGGCGAGCACCTCATTGCCGGGGAAAACAAAATCAGGCTCACGGTTGAGCCAATGAGTATGCTGGCAGAACTGCATACTGTTAATCTTAATGGCAACTTTTCACTTCGCAGCGCAGAAAGAGGTTGGGACATAGTCCCTGCAGAACCATTACCTGTGGGGTCATGGAAAGAGTCAGGCTATCCTTTCTATTCCGGCCAGGTCATGTATACCAAGAATCAATCATTTTCTGAGGTACCCAAAAGAGCTGTTGTTCAGCTTGGTGAATGGGAGGGTACCGTGGCAGAAGTCAGGGTTAATGACCAGCATGCCGGTATAATACAACAACCTCCTTATCAGGCTAATATTACAGAATGGCTGGTTGCCGGAGATAACAAGGTTGAGGTAATAGTATACGGATCGCATAAAAACCTGCTGGGTCCGCATCACAATGTTGACACAAGAGGTATTGCTGGTCCGTGGAATTTTAAGGCAGCTCCTGATGTCCAGCCTCCCGGGAAGGAATATGACCAGCTTGATTACGGATTAATGGAAGATTTTAGAATTAGGGTGGCAAATCAATAAATTGAACTATTCAACGCCCGGCTCAATAAAAAAATCAGCATGCAAAGTATCAGACATATATATAAAATCGGCCATGGACCTTCAAGTTCGCATACCATGGCACCCCGCAGCGCATCATCAATATTTCTGAAAAGATATCCGGCGGCGGACAAATACAGGGTCAGCCTGTACGGGAGTCTGGCGGCAACAGGTCTGGGTCACCTGACTGACGTAGCAATTAATGAGGCGTTTGAAGGAAAAAATGTGGAGCTTCTAATGAAGCCCGATAAGTTCCTGAAGCGGCATCCCAATGCAATGCTGTTTGAGGCGCTTGACAAGGGTGGTGAGCAGGTGGGATCGTGGACCGCATACAGTATAGGCGGGGGGGATATTGATGATGACAGCGGCATGTTTAAAA
>SLJO01000260.1 GCA_007135095.1 Bacteroidales bacterium
CCAATCTTTATGTTGTTATATGCGACAGCATCTTTTTCACTTTTTAATTTACGCAGGGCGGTGGAAAGGGGTATTTTCAGTCCTTCCCTGGCCCTGTTCACAATCTGGTTGGGCTCGCCCAAATGAAACCTGAAATATTTATCGCATTGTCCAAGGGAATACTGGATCTCCCCCTTTCTGTCAATTAGCAGCAACGGGCTCATATACTCCTTTAACGCCTTACTTTCCATGAATTCCCTTACAGGTATTTTCTTTCCGGCAGCAGTTTCGCGGGCTTCACCCTGCTTCAAATGCGGTTCATGCCCCCGGGATTGCGCAAGGTAATCCAAAATAGCTTTCCTGTTTTCCTTTTTACGGTATATCCGGGCCGTTGAATCTATGGTACTGTACATTTCGCTTCTTCCCAAATGGGTCTCCGAATTTCCGAGAAACAGGTGCCCTCCGGTTTTAAGGGCATAGTGGAAGGTGTTCAGCAGTTTATTCTGTATAGTGGGTTCTAGATATATAAGAAAATTACGGCAGCTTACAAGATCAAGCTTAGAATAGGGAGGATCCTTGATGGCACTGTGCTGCGCAAAGGTTACCATATCGCGGATTTCTTTATGCACCTGGTAAAAATCCTCATTTTTTCGAAAATATTTATCCAGCAAGTCTTCCGGGATGTCGGCCTTGATATTTTCCCTGTATTTCCCGTCCCGGGCTATTTCCAAAGCTTTGTTATCCACGTCGGTGGCAAAAAACTGCATGTCCTTCCTGATCTTTCTTGATGACTGGTATTCTTTTGCCAGGATGGCAATGGAGTAAACCTCCTCTCCTGTGGCACAGGCAGGAATCCATATACGCACCGGATCAGCGGTTTCAGTATCTGTTATCTCCGGCAGCACCTTTTCCCTGAGGACTTCGAAAGCTTCTTTATTGCGGAAAAATGAAGTCACGCTGATTAGGAATTCCTTGAAAAGATGATCAGTCTCATCGGTATCATTCTCCAGCAGGCCGAGATAGTCATTGAGGTGTGATTTTTTGTGCAGCGCCATCCTTCTTCGGATACGCCTGTGGATGGTGGTATGCTTGTAACCGGAAAAATCATGGCCGGTATGGGAATGCACCAGCCGTAATAACTTCTTCACCTGATCGCCGGTATTACCCTCAGTAAAAGGTTCTGCTTCCTTGTGGCAGTTTCTTTGAAACTCCAACAGCAGAGCGGGAAGATCTTCTGTACGGGCAACTTTGTCCACAAGCCCGGTTTCAATGGCATTCAGGGGCATTGCATTGAATCTTGTAGTTTCAGGATCCTGGACCATTACCATTCCCCCTGCATCTTTTATCTCCCTTATGCCCAGCGAGCCATCCGAACCAGTGCCGCTGAGCAGGATAGCCGCAATGGTGTCCTTGCGGTCGGCTGCCAGGGAGCGCAGAAAGATATCAACGGGAAGGTGGAGCCCCTTTTGATTTTTACTGTATTCTTTCAGGTGAAACATGTTGCCGGAAATGGTGACATCATATCCCGCAGGCAGCACATAAACATGTCCTGGCATGGGAATGGCACCATCTTTAATATCAATCACCTTTAGTGCTGTTTTCCTTTGAAGGATATCGCCAAGAACACTTTTATGATCGGGAGATAGATGCTGTATCACAACGAAGGTGAGCCCGTCCTGCTCAGGAAGGTTTGAAAAAAACTCTTCCATGGCCTTTATCCCGTCGGCCGATGCACCTATGCATGCGGTAATGTGATTTTCCGGATTAATGCTTTTCTTTGTCATATAGTTTTTTCTTTGGTTCTGTATTTCATCAACTCCTTGCTAACCCATTGTTCATGGCTAATTAAAACATGTCTTTCGGGTAAAAGCCATGCCAGAACATGATTACGCCTAAGGTTGCGGGTTTGAATTAAAAAAGCATTCATTAATAGCATAACAGGAAATAAAGGTTGTCATCACGCTCTTTTGGTGCCAGTATGCTGATGTGTCCACCGTGCCTGAGCCTTGCCTGTTAGTTATCTCGCCTCCGGAATCGGTAAATATGATGGCGTTGCTTATCAGGGCTTCTCATTATTGTCCTGGCCAACTGAAAATCTATTTATATATTCAAGTCAGGCAGGTCACTAAGATAACAGAAGCAAAAATAGAATATTTTCCGTTCAGCACATTACATATCTCTCTTGCAAATTTATAAAATCCCCACATTCGCACTCTACCCGAGGCTTTTTCAAGTATGGCAAGTAAGGTGCTCGTTAAATCCTGCATCTTCGCTTTTTTGGATCTGATCGGGCATGGCATCGGCAGACCGGGCAATAACCGGGATACCCGGGTTTTTTTACGTATCGCCCTGACCACCTGAAAACCGTCTTCCCCTGGCATTCGGATGTCCAGTAAAAGCATATCAGCCGACCCACTGTTAACCAGCTAAAGATTAGGCATATAAAGGAATTTGTTCGGGATAAGAAAGCCTGGGGTGAATCAACAATAAAATAAGCCCCTGAAAATCAGAGGCTTATTGGGGTTTTTGAGGTCACGGGCGGATTCGAACCGCCGTAGAAGGTTTTGCAGACCTCTGCCTAGCCACTCGGCCACGCGACCATATCCTGAAGCAATGCAAAACTAACAATTCCTGCCGAAAGTAATGCAAAAATACATAAAAATCATCCTCTCCCGGGAATAACCCCCGGAAGCACTATCCGGAGAACCTGCCATCACCGGATGCTCAGAGGCTCGCAATAATCCTGCCGGAATTTTTATGGATCTTTTCTATCGCGTTGTATATATCATCCATATCTGAAGTTGTCCCAAGCAGCATGCTCTGTGAAAACCAGACAGCTTCATGGTCGGCCAGCTGCTCATTAGCCGGGGTCCTGTTTCTCTCAACGTAACTGTCAAAATCAAGCATTTCCCGGGGATACATCAGCTGATAGTTTTTTGTCTGGAATGCATCTTTCAGATAGGGCATCCGGTTTAGATTTCCGCTATATCCGCCCGATGCCGGAACTCCTTCTGCATTTAGCGCTCTTATAAACTGGCTTCTGGGCATGCCATTGAACTCTTCGTTTTTGTAACGGAACGGAAAAAGATGAAATGCAGCTCTTGTAACGTTTCCATATAATTTGTATGGCAATATGCCGGGGATAGCCGAGATCTTGTTTTTGAGGTATTCAGCATTCCTGCTTCTTATGCTCGTCTGGCTGTCAAGCCTCTTTAACTGAGCCAGCCCGATGGCAGCCTGATACTCGGTCATCCTCAGGTTATTGCCCCTGATCATATACTGCCCGCCAACAAGATCTGCCATTTGCCCGTATGACCGGCCGGTATTATGATATGAATGACATCTGTCCATAAACTCATGGTCATCACTCACAATGGCTCCTCCTTCCCCGATGGGAATGTTCTTGGAATTCTGGAAGCTGAAACATCCGGCATTGGCGAAAGTTCCCACTTTCTGATTGTTGATTTCCGCAAGCCAGGCCTGGCATGCATCTTCTACAACAATAAGATCATACCTGCGGGCAATATCCATAATAGCCGGCATGTCACAGGGCAACCCCAATATATGCACCGGCAATATCGCCCTGGTACGCGGGGTTATCTTTTCGCGGATTTTTTCCGGGCTGATCTGGAAGGTTTCAGGATCAACATCGGCGAAAACCGGCATGGCGCCTACTTCAAGGATACAGGAGACAGTGGCAATAAATGTATAGGGAGTCACTATAACTTCATCACCACCACCAACGTTCAGCATCCGAAGGGCAATAATCAATGAATTTGTTCCATTAACCACCGCAAGTCCGCGCTGTGCACCAAGGGTCTCAGCCCATTTTTCCTCAAATTCCGTAACGACGCTTTTTGCCACGCCGGCCCGGCACCATACTCCCGAGCGCAACACCTTTAATATGTGCTGCTCGTCCGCTGCAGTATCCCATACAGGCCAGTTGAGCCATGATTTTGTCCTTGCAGGAGGCCCGCCCAGAATTGCGGGAACAGAGGCATCCTGCCCGCTATTGGCGAACAGCCTGGAACCCGGACTCATGGCAATGACAGCCCCCAGGCCTGTAAGTGAGTTTTTCCTTATAAACTCACGCCGCGAATAATTACTGTTCCACATCGTTTTAAAATTTTAATTAATTATCGGTACCCGCTATTTATCAATAATATACTATGACCACATCTTAGTTTTGCATTAAAGGCATCTTTATGCATATTAAGAAAAATTGCGGGAATAGTCAAATTAATGCACGGGATTTCGTGGCAACTTTTTACGGAGCGGGCATACGCCACCAGGGCCTCACCGCCAACGGTGAGGATGATAAGGCGGGGCGCCCATTACGGGAATGATCCCTGGCGGGTTAATACTATAAAATTAAACTGCTAAGAGCTCATGCCGGCTTTGATCCTGCGGGAGTTCCTGTGAACCTTTTCAATGGCGTTGTATATATCATCCATATCTGAAGTTTCACTGAGCAGCATGCTCTGGGAAAACCACACAGCTTCCTCATTGCACAGGCGCTCGCTTTCAGGGCACCGGTTCCTGGCAACGAATCTCTCAAAATCAAGCTCTCTTCTTGAATACATCTTCTGATAGTTTTTCGATTGGAAGGCTTCGTTAAGATATGGCATCTGGTTTAGATTGCCGCTGTATCCACCCGACCCGCGAACTCCTTCGGCATGCATTGCCCTGAGAAATTCCGGCCTTGTCAGGCCGCTGAACTCATCTTTTTTGTAGCGAAACGGGAACAGGTGAAAAGAGGCCCTTGTAACATGACTGTATAATTCATACGGAAGAATACCAGGGATTTTTGAGATTCTCGATTTCAGGTATTCAGCGTTCCTGTTCCTTTTTGTGGTTTCCTCTTCAATCCTTTTCATTTGATTAAGGCCGATAGCCGCCTGATACTCGGTCATCCTCAGGTTATTGCCCCTCATAACATAGGTTCCGCCGACAAGATCTTCCATCCGGCCGTAACGACTGCCCGTGTCATGATAGGAATGACATCTGTCCATGAACTCCTCATCATCGCTAACAAGGGCCCCGCCTTCGCCAATTGCAAGATGCTTGGAATTCTGGAAACTGAAGCATCCCACATTGCCTATGGTGCCGACTTTGCGGTTGTTGATCTCGGCAAGCCAGGCCTGGCAGGCATCCTCAATTACAAGAAGATCATTTTTGCGCGCAATATCCATGATTGCCGGCATATCCGAGGGCAGGCCAAGGATATGGACTGGCAGTATGGCCCTTGTTCTGGAGGTTATCTTTGCCTGTATATTCTCCGGGTGAATTTGAAAAGTTGCCGGGTTAACATCGGCAAAGACGGGCATTGCGCCTACTTCCAGTATAGCAGAGATAGTGGCTATAAATGTATAGGGGGTGACAATTACTTCATCTCCGCCACCTATATTCAGCATGCGAAGGGCAATAATCAGTGAGTTTGTTCCATTGACCACGGCAAGGCAACGTTTGGAACCAAGTTTCGCAGCCCACTGCTTTTCAAATTCTGCCACAACACTCACGTTCGGATTAACACCGGCACGGCACCAGACTCCTTTGCGAAGAACGTCAACAACAAACTTCTCATCAGCACCTGTGTCCCATACCGGCCAGGAGGGCCATGATTTTGTCCTTACAGGTGTGCCGCCAAGTATGGCAGGAGTCCCGGCATCCCGGGAAGCAAAGGAAAAAACTGCAGGTGTTGAGCTCATAGCTAAAACAGCTCCAAGTCCTGTCAGTGAGTTCTTTTTAATGAATTCGCGTCTTGAATAGTTACTTTTCCACATCGTTTTAGGTTTTAATTTATCTGATAATTAAAATATTTCATTCATCATTTCCGCAAGGTTGTCTATAATTATCTTTTCTGCGCCTGGCATTGCCCTTGTTGCAGTTACCTCGTACCCTCCCTGGCTGAATGCCTGATCGGTAACCAGGTATCCGCTGGCACCATTGCAGTGGGTAATAACATGAGTATGCCTGGAAGGGGAAATTTCCTTTATTTTCATGCCTATCTCAGTGAAAAGTTCTCCTGAAATGCCGGCGAAAAGAATATTTCCGACCCTCAGCACTGACAGCCGTACGGCGAGATCCGGGCCTGGCTCCCAGGATTCCCGGGGCAGATTGGAGCCGCCCGACACCTTGCCGGGAAGCATGATTAGCCTTTGCGTTGCGTCAACAGTGCCGGCCGCATAGGTCCTGATTTCACCTGCCACCCTTACAACTTCCTCGGCGAGGATCATACCTATCTCTTCAACCTCGTTTGGCCGGAAAGTCGGCCTGACCCGGTATATCGGATCTATATCGCCGGAAGCGCCTGCTGTGATGCTTGCAATTACAGGAACAGTGTACGCCTCTTCAATATGTCTGCGGGCGGCCCCAGGCCAGTCGCCCGTTATCATTTCATTTCCCGGTCCCATAACGGTGGCATGGGTTGGCCAGTTAACAAATATGGTAAAAGGTGTCCGGTCGGCCTTGTCTATTCTCACAACACCAACCTCCTGATCGCATGGCCCGTAGGGGTTCCTCCCCAGCCTTATTCCGCCGCCTGCATTGAGGGCCCGTCGGTTCATGCTCATTTTGCATATTCCGCTGCCGGAACCAATAAAGGCCGGCTGGACATTTGCTGCCGCTTCAGTGGTAATGGCCACCAGTTTGTCCCTTAATTCCCTGTTATAGCTCAAAAGGTTTTCATCGGCATCATCTCCGTATGCCCTCGTATTCGGTCCTCCGTGATTATGGGCCGGGGCGAGAATAACAAACTCCTGATGAATCCCCGTTTCCCTTTCTATCCTCCCGGCGAGATCCTTCCATGAGTCATGGGAAAAACCAATGACATCGGCGGTAATAATAACTGCCTTGTTCACTCCGTCATCAAAAACAGTTGCAGAGGCGAATAATTCATCGTTAATTCCTTTGAAAGGTTCGGTCCTTGAAGCATACCCCGACATGGTAACCGGAATGGCAGGGGTAATATTCACCTGTGCCACTCCCACCGAAACTGCTCCCCTCATTCCCCCGCCAGCAGAGGCATTAATTGCTTCTGCTTTGAAGAGAATGACTGACAGAAATGCCGCTATAAAAAGAAGGGCTGGTTCCTGAAAGAGTGTTTTCTGGGATGATCCAGAGTCAGGCCTGACTCTGAATCCTGAAGGTTTTTCATAGCTCATACTGGAACAGTTAAATGTTGGAAAAATGCAGTAACCTGATTTGGTAAACAGCTGTGTGAAGTCAAATTCATATACGGCCGGCAAAAGCCGGAAATGTCAGATTCCCAAATATACTTACTGGTTTATTAAAAGTCAAATTATTTAAACGTTATTGTCAGAACAGCAGAGAAACCTTTTGGATTGCCTGTATATCTCGTTGTCTGCAAGGTGGTTTATTTATATTCAGCTGAGTCCTGGTTCCCTTCTGCATCCTGTTAATTCAGGATCAAGCTGATTTCAGGGGCGGGTACTCAGGCGTTATAACTGATCTTTTTGCAGAATAGTTTTATTTAAACTGTTTTTTTAATTATTCTTGTATTCAGTTTATTTCCCATCAATAATTTATCACAATGTATCATCCATATGCCAGGGCACACAAAATGCAATGAATGTCACACCCAAATAATTTATTCACATGAATACCCATGTCACTAAGTGACACAAAAAGCCATGAACAAACCAGGGGGATCCATGGATTGAAAAGCAGATTTACCGTATCATAAATTTGTAATATATTGTTAAACAAATTACTAACTATACTTTATTCACTTGAATCGTCCATGATGATATTTTCAATATCCTCACAAAATACAAATGAAAATATTATCATGGTA
>SLJO01000106.1 GCA_007135095.1 Bacteroidales bacterium
ATATTTTTTAACTAAAAAACCCCAAAATATGGACTTTCTTAAAGGAAACAAAGAGTTTTTCAAAGGCATTGGAAAAATAAAATATGAAGGCCCGCAGTCAAGGAATCCTCTCGCATACAGGTATTATGATGAGGATAAGGTGATTGCCGGAAAGAAAATGAGAGATCATTTCAGATTCGCGGTTGCCTACTGGCACAGCTTCTGTGGTACCGGGGGCGATCCCTTTGGACCGGGCACAAAGGTTTTTCCCTGGGATGAAAGTCCCGATCCCATGGTGAGAGCAAGGGAGAAGATGGATGCAGCATTTGAATTTATTACTAAAATGGGCATACCTTTCTACTGTTTTCATGATTATGATCTTGTTGAAGAAGCAGAATCGATCACCGAGTCAGAAAAGAGATTGCATTCCATTGTAGATTATGCAAAAGGCAAACAACTATCCTCGGGAGTGAAATTGCTCTGGGGCACGGCCAACCTTTTCTCTCATCCAAGGTATATGAACGGTGCAGCCACCAACCCCGACTTCAATGTTGTTGCTTATGCGGCAGCACAGGTAAAGAATGCACTTGATGCCACGATAATTCTTGGGGGGGAGAATTATGTCTTCTGGGGGGGCAGGGAAGGATATTTTTCGCTCCTGAACACAGATATGAAAAGAGAAATTGAAAATATGGCAAGATTCCTCCATATGGCAAAAGACTATGCACGGAAACAGGGTTTTAACGGCACGTTTCTCATAGAGCCAAAGCCCATGGAACCTACTAAGCACCAGTATGATTATGATGTTACCGCCATTTCCGGCTTTCTGAATAAATACGGACTTGCCGGGGACTTCAAGATAAATATAGAGGTTAATCACGCCACCCTTGCCGGGCATACCTTTCAGCACGAGATACAGGCGGCGGCCGATGCCGGCCTTTTTGGCAGCATAGATGCTAACAGGGGTGACTACCAGAATGGATGGGATACCGACCAGTTCCCGATCAATATTTATGAGCTTGTCGAAACGATGCTGGTTATTATCGAAGCCGGCGGGTTTAAATCAGGAGGCGTGAACTTTGATGCCAAGACCCGAAGGAATTCTTCCGACCCTGAAGACCTGTTCATTGCCCATATTGCCGGTATTGATGTATTTGCCCGGGCCCTGGAGATTGCTTACGACATACGTGAAAACTCACCGTTTCTCCAAATGAGAAAAGACCGTTACAAGTCTTTTGGTTCCGGCAATGGCCTTGAATTTGAAAAAGGGAAGCTTTCGCTTGAAGTTATGCGCGAAATTGCCTTAAAAAATGGAGAGCCTGAACAAATCAGCGGCAAGCAGGAACTTTACGAGGCGATCCTGAACCAGTATATTCTTTAGGCGTAAACCCATGCACAGACAAGCCTGCCGGATGTCCGATACAAGAGCCAACGGGCAATTTTACGTGAGAATTAATTTTTAATATAAATTTATGGGTACAGCAGCATTTGATCTGATTGACTACATCGTTTTTATTATTTATGTTCTGATCATTGTAGGTATAGGTTTATTCGTATCGCGTAAAAAGAAAGGAGTAGAAAGAACCTCACAGGATTATTTTCTTGCCAGCAGGTCCTTGAAATGGTGGGCCATCGGAGCGTCCCTGATTGCGGCAAACATTTCTGCCGAGCATTTCATTGCCATGTCAGGCTCCGGCTACAGGATTGGCCTGGGCATCGCTGCCTATGAATGGATTGCCGCTGTCACCCTCATCATTGTCGGCAAGTATTTTCTGCCAATGTTCCTCGACAAGGGAATATATACCATGCCCCAATTTATTGAATCCAGGTATAATAAAAGTGTAAGTGTTGCATTTGCGTTATTCTGGCTGCTTGTCTATGTTTTTGTGAACCTGACCACTGTCATTTGGCTGGGAGCCCTCGCCATGGACCGCATAATGGGAATTCCCCTTATGTGGGGAATTTTAGGCCTTGCTGCTTTTTCTGCGGTTTATTCCATATATGGGGGGCTCAAGGCGGTGGCATGGACTGATGTGGTGCAGGTGTTCTTTTTGATTGGCGGCGGACTGGTTACGACAATTCTGGGCCTTTATGCCGTATCGGGAGGTGAGGGTATATTTCAGGGACTTGCCGTAATATATGAGAAGGCTACTGCAACGCATTTCAATATGATCGTTCCCCGGGGTACGACAGTTCCTGATGGTGTCGGCGGTTTTACCGATGCGTTTATGGACCTGCCGGGTCTGGCAGTGATTTTTGGTGCCATGTGGCTTACCAATCTTGGGTATTGGGGATTCAACCAGTTTATTATACAAAAGGGTCTTGCAGCAGAAAATATACAGCATGCCAAGCGGGGACTTATCTTTGCCGGATATCTTAAGATACTGATTCCCGTGATTGTCATACTTCCGGGTATAACTGCCTATGTGCTTTTCCAGCACCCTGAAATCATTCGTGAAGGCGGCTATACCGGCGAGATCGTCAGGGCTGACGAGGCGTATCCCTGGCTGCTCAGGAATATTGTGCCTGCAGGTATCAGGGGACTGACATTTGCTGCACTGGTCGCGGCAATAGTTTCCTCTCTTTCTGCCATGATCAACAGCACCTCAACAATTTTCACCATGGACATATATAAGCCTTTCTTCAATAAAGAGGCGACGGAAAAACAACTGGTGAGAGTAGGAAGGATGGTAGCCTTTACCGCCCTGGTTATTGCAGTCATCTCGGCAAGGCCGTTACTCGGGGGACTGGACCAGGCTTTCCAGTATATTCAGGAATATACAGGATATATTTATCCCGGCGTAGTTGTGGTTTTCGGAATGGGCCTGTTCTGGAAACAGGCTACGGGACGCGCTGCATTATGGACCGCCATTGCAACGATACCTGCCGGTATTCTTATCAAGGTTATATATCCCGAAATGCCGTTCCTTTTAAGGATGGGATACGTATTTATACTGCTTGTTTTTATAGCATCTTACCTGAGCCTTACTGACCGGCGGCTGGTAAAGACGGAGGCGCCGAAAGGCTTCAGGGCAGAGTTCATGATCAGAACAGGCTACGGATTTATTATTGCCGGTGTAGTTACCCTGATTCTCGGAATTGCTTATATACGGCAGCTTGCACATCTGGGATATGAATCAATTTTCATGATGTCTACTGCACTCGGGTTTGCGGGCATGATATTTGTCCTGAATGCCAGGATGCCAAAAGCCGATCCCAAAGCCTATGAGATCAAACCCGAACTGTTCGAAACCGGTAAACCTTTTAATGTTGGTGCTGCAGGCATTATATTGATTGTTGGACTGCTTTATTATTTTTTCTGGTAGCCCTTATTTTAATAATATTTGGATATGATCTCTTATCTTATTTCTGTTTTTAATCTTGTTGTTCTTCTTGCCTTCGTGCCCGGATGCGCCACCAATGAGGTTGTATTGCTGGAGGCGCATAACAGGGGGGTGACATCGGTGAATTTCAGTGCTGACAGCCGCTATCTTATTTCCGGTAGTCAGGATGGTACGGCACGGATATTTGATGCTCATAATTCCTGGGAAATGGTCTGCGAACTGACCGGCCATGAATCATGGATATATGATGTAGCTTTTATTCCCGGTAATAAGGAGGTTGTTACAGCCGGACTTGATGGTGATCTCAAACTATGGTCGCTGGATACCTGTTCTGAAATAATGACATACACCGGCCATACCGCAAGGGTCAGGGCAGTTTCAGTTCACCCCTCGGGCACCGCCATCGTTTCAAGCAGCTGGGATTCATCTTTTATTGTCTGGGATAAGGAAACGGCAGAAATTAATATTTCCACAAAAGGACATGATGACAGGATTTGTGATCTGGCTCTTTCGCCCGATGGTCAGGTCATAGCAACTGCCAGCCGCGACAACAAGGTTTCCCTCTGGGATAAAGAATCGGGAAATCATATAACTGACCTGTATGGTCATACCGGCGATTTAAAGGCTGTGCGCTTCAGCAACGACGGAAAATATATAGCTTCAACCGGTTTCGATACAACAGTGATCATCTGGCATGCGGGTCCCGGTACTGTTAAAAATATCCTGAAGGGACACCAGGAAATCCTTTTTACTGTGGCTTTCACCCCGGACAGCGACTACCTCGCCTCGGCCGGCGATGACGGACGCATAATAATATGGAACACTTTAACCGGCACCAGGCACACAATACTTTTTCCGGAAGTGCCGGTAAGAAAACTGGCCTTCAGTCCCGATGGCAGGCTCCTTGCGGCTGCCTGCGCCGACGGCATTGTACGTATTTATAATACCACTGATTTTATATAACACTATTTCAGTTCCCAGTCCTCCTGCTGCCCCTTTTACCTTTACCTCTCACCTGGCTTTCCCGGCTTCTTCCGGGACATTTCATTATCCCGGTCCTGAAATTGTCCCTTGGCTCATATTTATAATACATTTAGATTAAATAAAAATAAAAAACCATTAAATTCTGTGTAAATTTATACAAAACCTTACCGGAACATACAGTTGCAGAAAATCCTGTTGTAATATAAAAATCTGAATATATGAGATTTATAACGTATAATCTGAAAAATTTCAGAGAAATAGAATATATGAGATATCTGCCTGAGGAGACAAAACGGGAAATTGATATAGTTTCACGTGTAATTCCTTTCAAGACAAATAATTATGTGACAGATTACCTTATTGACTGGGAAAATTATGAGAAGGACCCTATTTACGTTCTTAATTTTCCAAATAAAAACATGCTTACTGATAATCAGTATGAAAGGGCCAGGAATGTGCTGGATGGCAACCATTCTAAACTTGATATAAACAGGACGGTAAACAAAATACGGATGGAAATGAATCCTCATCCCGCGCAGCAAATGACAAACGTGCCTGTTCTTGATGGTGAGCAGTTAACCGGCAGCCAGCACAAGTACCGGGATATTATCCTGTTCTTTCCAAGCCAGGGCCAGACCTGCCATGCCCATTGCACTTTTTGCTTTCGCTGGCCACAGTTTGTGAAAGACCTTGATCTGAAATTTTCCATGAGGGAAATTGCCAAGGTGGTTGAATACATTAAAAGGAATGAGTCCATCAATGAAATTCTCTTTACCGGTGGCGACCCGATGGTTATGAGTCCCGCAGAATTATCCCCCTACATTGATGCACTGCTTGACCCTGACCTGGTAAATCTGTCCAATATACGGTTTGGCACGAAATCGCTCGCCTACTGGCCTTTTACCTTTTTGCCTGAATTCAGCGGGGAAGCTGAGGATATGCTTAAACTCTTCAGGCGGATAGTGGAAAACGGGAAGCACCTTTCTTTTATGGCCCATTTCAATCACCCTGTTGAGCTTGATAATCAAGTGGTGAGGGAGGCAATTTTCAATATTCGTCAGACCGGCGCCGAAATACGCACACAGGCTCCCATTCTAAATCATATTAATAATGACAGCGATTTATGGGCCAGGATGTGGAAGATGCAGGTGGACCTTGGATTAATTCCCTATTATATGTTCGTTGAAAGGGAGACCGGACCGTATGATTATTTTCAGATTCCGCTGGCAGAGGTATACAAAACCTATCAGAGGGCAATCAGGGAGACCGGCAGTTTTGCCAAAACCCTCACCGGCCCGGTCATGTCGGCCGATAAAGGGAAAGTGCATATTATGGGCATCGTTACCAACCCTGTTGACGGGAATAAATATTTCATGATGCAATATGTAAGGCACAGGGATTACACCAAAACCTTCCGGCCATTTTTCATGGGATATGATGAGAAAGCAACATGGGTGGATCAGCTCAATGAAGTAAAGGCAGATAATATTTCAATTCATTCCGTTTAAATTTCCCTGCCCCAAAAATGGACAAAGATGCGAAAAACAGTAAAAATAGATTCCGGAACGCAGGATCATCCCGGAAAGGATAACAAAAATATAACCACTCCACTTTCTTTTGAAAGCAAAACCGGGTTGCATGTCATTTACGGCAGCCGCACCGGTAATTCAAAAGCAGCAGCAGAACTTGCATGCGGCTATGCGAGGCATCTTGGACTGGAAAGCCACCTGGTTGATATGAGTCACATTGATAAAGGCGAGTTTGCAGGTTACAGGAATATCCTGCTTGCTGTCAGTACTCATGGTGAGGGAGATCCCCCGGCTGTGGCACAGAAATTTTATGATTTTATTCATAGCATGGAAGCCCCTGAAATGAGTAATGTGCGGTTTAGCATACTTGCCCTTGGAGACAGCAGTTACAGGGATTATTGTAAAACCGGCAAAGACATCAGGCAGAGATTTCTCGACCTTGGCGCAGAAGAAGCGTATCCGCTGGTCGAATGCGATATTGATTATGAAGAAAATGCCAAAGAGTGGGTGAGGCGGGGCGTTGATACATTCGGGAAAATATTGCCAGGGGAAAAAAATATGCCTGGCAGGGGATTTGCCTTTGAGATTAACAAAAGGGAATCGGACCATGAAAATGCTTTTTATGCCAGGGTTATAGGGAAGAGGTTCTTAACTAAACCCGGCTACAAGAAAAGAACCCTGCATCTGGCATTATCAACTGAAGGTTATCCGGAAAGATTTCATCCCGGCGATTCTTTTGGTGTTTACCTGAGCAATTCACGGTTGCTGGTCGATTTGCTTCTTAAGGAATTAAAATATGACGGAACCATTGTGGTAAATTCAATTAAGGGAAGAAAACTGCTGAAGGAGGCCCTTATAAGTGATTACGAGATTACCATGCTGACCCCTGTCGTAATTGGTAAATATGCTGATTTATCCAAAAACAGGGAGCTTGGCTTCCTGGTTAAAAACAAGGAGTTCCTTGATAATTACAGTAAAACCAGGGACCTTCTGGATTTGGTAAGGGATTATCCCTCTGATATATCACCTCATGACTTGCTTTCGGTACTCAGGAATCTGGCTCCGCGCCTCTACTCGGTTGCCTCCAGCCCCCTTGCTGTGCCCGGTGAACTTCATTTTACTGCCAGCCTGATAGAATACAGTATCAATAATCGCAGGCACAGGGGCGTTTGTTCAGTATATTTTTCTGACAGGATAGAGGTTGGCGACACCATTCCTTTGTTTCTTGAGGCAAATGAAAGATTCAGGCTTCCCCTTGACGACTCCCTTCCGGTAATTATGATCGGCACAGGCACAGGGATTGCCCCCTTCAGGGCATTTTTACAGCAGCGGAACCACACAGGCGCAAAGGGTGAAAACTGGCTGTTTTTCGGTGACAGGCACAGAAAGAGCGATTTCCTTTATGAAACTGAGATTGAAGGCTTCCGTAAGAGTGGATTGCTGACCCGGCTTAATACCGCCTTTTCACGTGATAAGGAAGAATTGAGATATGTTCAGCATCATCTCTTAAAGCACAGTAAAGAGATCTTTGAATGGATACACCATAAAAATGCGGTAGTTTACATTTGTGGCAATAAACGTACTATGGGACAGGATGTTAAATCCTGCCTCGAAGAAATTGTTGCTTCCCAGGGAGGCCTGTCGGCCGAAGAGTCCATGGCTTACCTGCAAAATCTGAAATCTGAAAACCGCTACCAGACAGACCTCTATTAAAAGCCTTGCTACCAATGTTTCATTGCCCCGTGTCATTCCCGAAACCCGGCCTCGCCGTCCCGTGATGCCAGCCGGGCAGAGAACAGTCCCGGTATCCTTTACTCAATACCATCAGTGCCCAGGATAGGTGCATAACCAGAATTCCGGGCTATCCGGCAAGCCCGGCGCGGTTTAGGGTGTTAACACGGCAAAAAAGGAAATTTAACTTATCTTTGATTAATGTGAAGATATTTTCCGGCATATATTATCCAAGGCATTTGTTACTGATCTGCACGATAGTTTCAATTGTTTCCCCGAAAGGGTCAGCACAGGATTGTTTTCAGCAGGAAGTTAACTTTGAGATTCATGTTACCCTTGATGATAAGAGGCATGAATTAAATGCATTCCAGGAAATTGAATATATTAACAATTCACCCGATACTCTAGGGTTCTTGTTTTTTCACCTGTGGCCGAATGCCTGGTCGGGTAATAACACCAGGTTGGCCAGGCAGATAATCAATTCCCGGGGAAGGCAGCGACTGTTTGATGATCCCCGCCTGCGGGGATATATTGATTCACTGGACTTTCATGCGGACGGACGGCAGGTTCACTGGAAACTGGTTGCTGACTACCCTGATATTTGCCGCATCTATCTCAATGAGTCTCTACCCCCTGGCGACACAGTTTTCATAACAACTCCCTTCCGGGTGAAAATTCCAGGCGGGGAAACTTCACAGTTGGGACATATCGGAGAATCATACCAGATCACCAACTGGTATCCTAAACCAGCCGTTTATGATAATTCCGGCTGGCATCCAATGCCCTGGCTTGATATGGCCCGGCACCGTTCGGAAACAGGCAGCTATACTGTATTTATCACTCTTCCTGACAACTATGTCGTGGGTGCGACGGGGAACCTGCAGAATGATGACGAAATCAGGTGGCTTAATATGCTTTCAGCCGATTCCACCTGGAAAAGAACTTATTATTACACGGGAACCAGGTTTCCGCCCTCCTCAGGGCAGATGAAGACCCTTGAGTTTCATGAGGGCAGGACCAATGATTTTGCGTGGTTTGCCGACAAACGGTTCAATGTAGTGCAAGGCCGGGTAAAGCTCAAAGGTTCCGGCAGGGAGGTAACTACACGGATAATGTTTACCAATCTGCAGGCAAGACTCTGGATTGACGCTCCAGATCATGTAAATAGTGCAATATTGTATTTTTCAGAACTTTTCGGTGACTATCCTTATAATAGTTACACTGCCGTTCAGAGCATTCTGGGGGGCGGATCAGGCAATGCATATCCTGGAATAAATGTAATTGGTTTTGAGGATGATGCATATTCCCTCAATGAGGCAATTGCCCGCAACATTGCCCGCAACTGGCTTAACATTGCCCCCGTATCCGGTGAACACCATCATCCTTTTATTGATGAGGGCCTTGCCCGCTCATATACTGCCCGGTATATGAACCAGCGGTCCCCCGGAAGGAAACTATGGGAAGTGTATCTTAAAAACCAACGATTGGCTGAGATAATGGGTATAGATGACATACCGGCACACAGGACCGATGAACTCAGGTGGCTTGGACAGGCCCGCCTGAACCTCGGCACACCATTAAACACTAAGGCGGATGATTACCTTTGGTTAACCCATGACCATGGCAATAATTATAAAGCAATGGCCGGCTTCGACTATTTAAGGGCATATCTGGGCGATTCCCTATTTGATTCCGTGATGCAGGCCTGGTATTGCCGCAGTATGTTCAGGCATACTCAGTATGATGATTTTCAGGGCTTTTTTGAATTAAAAACGGGGGAGGACCTTGAGTGGTTTTTTCTTGATTTTATCGGTACAACAAAACGGCTGGATTATAAAATGGTTTCCACGAGGGATCAGCATGTGCTGGTTGAAAACAATGCTGAGCTGGCATCACCACTGGAAATAGCCGGTATGAGGGGCGATTCGGTTGTTTTCAGGAAGTGGGTGAAAGGGTTTCACGGACAGAAGCAGATAGAGATTCCCCCGGGAGATTATTCAGAAGTCCGAATAGATCCCGGGCGGGTCATGCCTGAATTATACCGGAACAATAATACTGCCAGGACATCACGTTCCTTCCCGGGTTTCAGCCCTGTCAGGCCCCGTTTTTTATTCAATATAGACGATCCTGGTCAGCGGACTATCGTTTATATGCCATTGCTGAACTGGACAAGGGAGAATGGCTTAATGCCGGGAATATCATTACATAACGGATTCCCCTTACCCAAGAAAGCGGAATACCTGCTGACTCCTTTCTATTCATTTAGAAATGCATCCCCAGCCGGCTCAGGTAAGATATTATTCAATATTACACCTTACTATTCTTTTATCAGATTGGCCACAGTCACCCTGGAAGGAGCACAGTTCGGAGCACCGGGTAATCAGAATTTCCATTTGGCGAAAGCGGGACTGGACCTGCATCTGCGGCCCGGCGGCATAGAAAATCCCTTAAGGCACAAGTTGTTTGGACGGTATATTGCGGCATCTGACCTGCTGGAGATTACACTTTTACAAAAGACACAGTTGAGCTCTTTTGTGCAGTTTGGATATGGCCTGGAAAGGGTGCATTTAGTGAATCCTTTTAATCTGTTGACTTCCCTTGAATCCCACACATCCTTCCAAAAAGCGTCGATGGAATTGAATTACAGGTACAGTTATCATGGCCGGGATAATGGGCTGAATATCAGGTTTTTTGCAGGGGCCATGTTGAAAAACGAGTCTGAGGCACCTTTTCATGCTCTTTCTCCAGGCGGAAGGAGTGGCCGGGAGCTGTACCTTTACCAGGGAACCTACCCGGACCGTTTCAGTGTATTTTCAGACACCTTCTTTTCAAGGCAGATGACTTTGTCGGAAGGCGGACTGGTAACTCCCCTTAACGAAAGCCTGGGATACAGTGACTGGCTTTTTTCCCTTTCATTTGAGAGCTCTTTGCCGGGCAGGGCTGAATGGATTCCGGTCAGGCCATTTGCAAATTTTCTTGTAAACGAATCCGGTCCCGCCATGAGTCAAAATTCACAGTTTTTCTATGAGGCAGGCTTTAAGACCGGGATATGGGATTTTTTCGAGATTTATTTTCCATTGCTGGTTTCTGAAAACATCGAATCCTTTGGCGGACCATTTAAAGACAGGATCCGTTTTGTTTTTAAACTCAGTGCATTTGATCAGCTGGATTTCATAGGAATAATGAACTAAACTTATCGGAGTCCGGCAAAACCTGCCACCATTATACTGTCCGCGTCAAGTTATAAAAATACCTGTTTCTTTCCCATTTGGATTTCCCGTTATAAACAGACTGATATTTCCGGCCTGGCCCATTGCCAAAAATTGCTACCAGAGGGTTTACTTTGTCAATTTACTTTAGTAAATTTACATAGAGCCGGTAAATGTTTGAAATTTTGAAACCTAAGGAAATGAAAAAGATAGTATTGTTTGTAAGTTTTATGCTCCTGTCGTTGCATGTATCAACAACAATTGCATCTGAATCAGGGTCAGTTGCAGGATTAAAATCAGATAACCCTGCTGTTATTGAAATTGCGGGAGATAAAATGTCTGAAGAGACCCACCCCCTGGAGCTGCGTATTATGGAAATCCGGGACATGGATAAATCGGAGCTGACTGCAGAAGAAAGGCAGGAGCTCAGGGCAGAACTCAGGGATATCAGGGCCGGGGCCCGTCAACCTGGAGGAGGGGTTTATATAAGTGTTGGCCTTCTTATTGTTGTTCTGATACTGATACTGCTTTTAAGGTGAAAAAATCATCTCCCTTTTTTAATATAAACATCCTATTTAATAATTTAATACCTGAAAAAATGAAAACGATTTTATTGTTCATAAGCCTGATGTTTTTCTCGCTGAGTATATCAATGGCATCCGGGTCTGATGCAACAGCAGACCTGAAATCTGAAAATCCTGCTTTTGTTGAAAACTCGGAACCCGGACTATCTGCGCAAGAGTCCCATGTCCTGGAGATGCGCGTTAAGGAAATTCGTGACATGGATAAATCAGGGTTGACCTCCGAAGAGCGGCAGGAACTCAGAAAGGAACTTTTGGACATCAGGGAACAAGCAAACCAGCCGGGTGGAACCATTTACATTGGTGTCGGCACCTTATTGCTTATTATTATCCTGATACTTCTTTTACGATAAAGTATTTGGGTTATTGTGCCGGTCATTTCCAGATTGCCTCCGGCCCGTTAAATTGCATTGCCAAAACCTTGCCGGCATTTACCACCGGACCGGGTGGTATCATCATGCCCTTTTTTATGCCTCCTTCATTCCGTGATGCTCAATTGGCACCAATTCAACAGGCATAAAAAAAGTTCACGGAAATGCTGAAACAGAAAGCTAAATTTTGAAATAATAAATAAGTCTGTTATATTTGCAGCGCCTTTCAGAAACCGGGCGATTAGCTCAGCTGGTTCAGAGCACCTGCCTTACAAGCAGGGGGTCACTAGTTCGAATCTAGTATCGCCCACCTTAATATCAAAGAGTTACAGCGATAAAAAGTTGTGGCTCTTTTTTATTTGCATACAATAGGTACTGAAGGTACAATAACACGAAGCAGCAGATAAACTGACAAGGTTTTCAATTGAAGCGTCTGAAGCGAAATGTACCTGACAAATCATGGATGGAGACCGGATGGGGTGATAATCCGGCAGGGTTATGAATTATTGTGTAATAAAGAGGGTTTTAAATCAGAAAATTCTTAAACCATGCTTTTCAGGGCAGAGGGGTTAAGAATTTCCGATTGGATAACTAACAGCAGGTATGTTTAATTCCAGAGTTGCGCTAAAATGAAAAACTTCCTGCCAGTGGCAGGAAGCAGTCTTTATCGTTGAAGCACATAAACAAGTTCGATTCCACTTCCTGTACCGAGGTTTCTGGAATATTTCTTCTCCATGGGATTGTTCCAGTGCTCATGTACGCCCAGGCTTTGTATTTTCTTCCCGTCACCGTTAGGTGTGTAAAGAAGCCCATGTGGCCAGGTGGCTTCACTTGCGGCCTGATGAAGATTATCATCACATCCAAAATAATTGGGGAATGCCTTATCGGTATATTTATTTTTGCCATTGAACTCTGTGCGTAAAAAATCAAATGCCACAGATTCGATTGCAACCTCGTCAAATGAGAAAAATACCGATGAAGTCCAGTGATCCATAAAGGGACTCATTTCAAATTTGACCGGGGCATCTCCCCAGTCAGGTCCTGGATATAAAGCATCGAGGATATATACCAGGTTTTTCTTACCCAGGTATTCCGAGCCCATTATATCAACCATTACCCTGTATTTCCCATACCCCTTCCGCTCCAGGTACATCATTCCGTCATGAAGGTGTGAGGACGAGCGTCGTGCCTGCGAACCAAAATGGTTTTTTGGAAATGCGGTTATGCCACTGCCATTATGGCCTTTCATCATTGGAATATTGAGCATATAGGTGGCTTCCTCAAAAATGGTATATAAATGATCCGAAATCACATCGGGCATGACGGCCCCCTTGTCGGAATAAAAAATCAACGGAGACTTGCTGATCTTTACTGGAGTCCTGCCGTTCTCGACGATCTTAACCCTATCATTATATACATTATTGCCTAGATAATTTACACGGGGGAACACAGCATGGAACTTTTCATATGTGTCCTGCGGAAGATTCCGTTGAGGATCGCCTATGTAAATCATGTTTTGGGGAACCCCGGCCTCGTTGATCAAATGGCTGAGAACGGCAAGCGCAACCTGGGGCGAAGACTCAGATGCCCCTACCCAGGGGCTCCCAAAGTTCCTGACCATGGTGTCAGGGTTGAGCCCACCGGCTGATGTGCAGTTTAGCTTAATGAGTACTTTTTCACCCCGGGAGTATCCCTTATTGCCTTTTCCGTTTTTATCATTGTGGAAGCGAAAGATCGCGTCCCATGCTTCCCTGTCGGTTGATTTACCGGTCAGTTGCTGAACACCGGTTGAAATCATGGCGCTTACCTTTTCCTGATTTGTGTTTTTATCCTGGAACCAGAAATCAGGTTCTCCATCCCTTACCGTGTTTGTACATCCGGCCCTTGTTGCAGTCCTGTCCCATGTCCACACAACCCGGCCGGGAAATATTCCGACGGGCTGGCCGATGGGCTGGTTGACAGGGTGACCTACCGGAAGGGCGCCGGGGAGGTCACCGGAGGAAGCAAGAGAAAGTTCATTCAGATTCTCATGCAGACTGTAATCCTTAACACTTTTTTCCCTGTAGCTGTTGCCAAGTAATACACCTGCGAAAGGTAACGCTGCAAGGCCTTTCAGCACATGCCTGCGTGAGATTCCCTCTTTTCTGTTTTTGCTGTTATTGGAATTTTTCATTACCCATTTTTTTAAATAGAGTTTTAGTATTTAATAAGTTGAATAATATGACGGATCTTACCTGTCATGCAGCACAAAGGATAAATAACTAATCATTATGAATCGTAAAGAAATTGTTTAAGTGGTTCCCTCACCAGCACAGGGACCAATTCTATTCCGCTGGCCGTTCCAAGGTTTCTGGAGTACTGCTTATCGTGGGGATTATTCCAGTGCTCATGTACACCCAGGCTTGGTATTTTTTTACCATCCTTATTTGGAGTGTATATAATTCCATGGGGCCAGTTCGATTCGCTTGCAGCCTGATGAAGGTTATCATCACAGCCATGATAATTGGGATATGCCTTTTCAGTGTACTTGTTGTTCCCGTCTAACTCCGTGCGTAAAAAATCAAAAGCTACAGATTCTATGGCTACTTCGTCAAAGGAGAAGAATACTGATGACGCCCAATGATCATTAAAAGGACTCATTCTGAATTTAACCGGTTCATCACCCCAGTCAGGACCCGGGTATAAACCGTCCAGGATATAGACAAGATTTTTCTTTCCGAGATATTCAGAGCCCATTATATCAACATTAACCCTGTATTTACCGTATCCCTCCCTGTGGTATACCAGGCCGTCATGAAGGTGCGCAGATGACTGCCGCGCCTGTGAACCAAAATGATTTTTTGGAAATGCCGTAATCCCGCCACCGTTATGTCCTTTCATCATAGGGATATTAAGCAGATATTCTATTTCTTCAAATATTCCGTATAATTTATCGGCAATAACATCTGGCATTTCAACACCTTTGTCAGAATAAAAGATCAGTTCCGATTCGCTGATTGTCAAAGGAGTCCTGCCATTCTCCACGATTTTTATGTTTGCATTGAAAATATTGTTGCCAAGATAGTTAACCTCAGGGAATTCGGCATGGAATTTTTCATATACTTCCTGGTAAATATTACGCTGGGGATCACCTATATAGATGGCATTTTGTGGAACCCCGGCGTCGTGGATCAGGTGTCTGAGAACAGCCAGCGCAACTTGGGGTGAAGTTTCGGAGGCTTTTCCCCATACGTTATTATAATTTCTGCGCATGGTTTCATTGTCCATTGTAAAAGCAGATGTGAAGTTGCACTTAATTAAAATCTTTTCACCCCTGGCATAACCGGTATTACCTTTTCCGACTCTTTCATTATGATACCGGAAAATTGCATCCCAGGATTCCCTGTTCGTGGTTTTCCCGGTTAATTGCCGAACCCCGGTATCTATCATCCGGCTTACCAGTTCCTGATCAGTGTTTTTATCCTGGAACCAAAAATCAGGTCCGTCATCAGTTACAGTATTCGTGCATTCCGAACGTGTTGCCTCTCTGTCCCATACCCATACCACCCTGCCAGGAAAAATGCCAAAAGGCTGACCCATAGGATTGTTAACAGGGTGGCCTACCGGGAGGGCTTCCGGTACAGTTGAACCCATCTTGAGTTCGTTAAGATTCTCATGCTGACTGTAGTGCTTGATGCTCCTGTTACGAAAGCTACTGCCAAGCAATGCGCCGGCAAAAGGTAATGCTGCAAGGCCTTTCAGTACATTCCTGCGTGATATACCTTCTTTTATGTCTTTTTTGTTATCTGAATTTTTCATTTTTCAAGTGCTTAAATACAACATTTAAATAATCTGAAGCGGATCTTTACTGGTAAGGCCTGAAAATTCATTCAATCACGGCCAAAATCTCAATAAAACTATATTAACAGTCTTCTTATGGATATCCTTTCTGTCTAATGCATGTAACTTTTTTGTATCAGGTGTGCCGTGGATAATATTATAATATAATTATAACCAGCCATCATCCCTATAGATAGACAGCAAAGTATCCATTATACCCTATTTTGAAAACAAAATTTATAAATCTGACAAACATAAAAAGGTTTTGATTCTTATTATTTACAATACTTCATTGAGTTCACCAGGCTCTGCCCTGGGCGTGCCTGCAAATGAACCTGGCATTACAAATTTTGCAGATTAAGGACTTGTTTTCCTTATGGAATTGCGCCAAAAAAAATGCAATATAAATTAAAATTCGAAATTTACAAACTTAATCCAGCCATGATAACCGATAACCTGGTATATTTTAACATATATTAATAACTAAGTATTATCATATAATTAAGTCTTAATTAAAAATACCTCCACCACTGGCATCTTTTTGCTTAATTTAATTTGTCTCTAAATTAATATGTCAAAAAATTTGTCACCAATGTGTCCATATATTTTACATACAGATTGGTTTTCGTTTTATCAAGACTAAGAAAATCAGGTGTTAACATATTGTGGCATCTATTTGGTAAGTATTGTTTGCAAATTGCCCTAAAATTCCAAATACTCACATAATCTTTTACTGATGATAAAAACAATTGCACTTGACAAAATTTTCCGAACAGACGAGGTTGAAACTCTGGCACTCAATCAGGTGAATCTCACGGTCAAGCAAGGAGAATTTGTCGCCGTTATGGGTCCGTCCGGGTGTGGGAAATCGACTTTGCTTAACATTCTTGGAATGCTGGATAATCCCAGCTCCGGGGAATATATGTTTGACAACAAGCCGGTAGGACACTTAAGCGAAAGCAGGAGAACTGATCTTCGTAAGGGAAATATCGGTTTCGTGTTCCAAAGCTTTAACCTTATTGACGAGATAAACGTTAGCGACAACGTGGAACTTCCGCTTGTATACCTTAGAATTAGCCGGCAAAAACGGAAGGAAATGGTAACCAGTGTTTTGGATCGCATGAAAATCAGTCACCGGAAACACCATTATCCACAGCAGTTATCCGGAGGCCAGCAACAAAGAGTTGCCATTGCAAGAGCTGTAGTCACCAATCCCAAGCTAATTCTTGCAGATGAGCCTACAGGCAACCTGGATTCCAGAAACGGTCTGGAAGTTATGAAACTGCTAACAGAACTTAATAAAGACGGTACTACCATAATCATGGTGACCCATTCTGTTCATGACTCTGAATTTGCACACCGTCTCGTAAACCTGTTTGATGGCAAGATCATTACCGAAAACATGAAAAGGGAGATGGAGGAGGTTATTTTGTGATGCAAGGCGGATTTCCGGTTTCGCGAAAGGAAGACTTCGATCAATAAATTGCTAACTATACTTTACACAGATGAACAGTCTAATTTTCAGAATATCAATTCGCAATCTGCTGAAGAACAAATTCACATTTTTTGTTTGTGTTTTTGGACTTTCACTCGGATTCATTGCCTTTATTCTTATCAGCCTGTTTATCCGGTATGAAATGACATGGGATAAATTTAATGAAAACCATGACCGTATATACCTTGTGCAGCGTAATCGGGGACTGTCATCCCGCGATGTCAGCTCCGGTACTATATCTTCTTCCACTGCTCCACTAACTGCTTCCCTGGTTGAGGAGTATTCGGGTGTGGAAAGAACCACCCTGATCAGGGAGATTCACGACCGGTTCCTTTCCCTTCCGGCTGAAGAGCAATACAGGATAGGGCGTGGACTGTATGCTGATCCCGACTATTTTGATATATTCACTTATGATTTTCTTGATGGCTGTTCAGCAGAGGCTCTCAGAGAGCCGTTTTCAATTGTTATATCCGAAACCCTGGCTGACAGGTTTTTCATTCCGGGTGAAGCCGTTGGCCGGGTACTCATGCTTGACAGGAAAACCGACCTGAAGATTACGGGTGTTTACACTGATCTGCCACTTAATTCAAGCATCCGACCCGATTATATTATATCTCTTTCCACACTTGAGAGAACCGAAGGAATTTCCCTTGCTGACCCCTGGAGCACATCCTTTATGACCTTTCTCTTGCTGGAACCCGGTACCGGTTCCGCCGCTATTGAAGCCGGAATACGGAATCTGTTTGCCGGATTTGAAGGCAGGGAAATGGAATTTCTCATCTTAAGCCCGCTTTCAAAAATGCGTTTCGACAGCGTACCTGACTATTTCACTGTTATCTGGATATTTGGTCTTATCGGGATATTTATCCTTTCCATGTCGGCCTTTAATTATGTGAATCTTTCCATGGCAAATGCATCTATGCGGGGCAAAGAGATAGCGATCAAAAAAATGAATGGCAGCAAGAGATCACAGCTGATAATCCAGTTTCTTGGTGAAACGGTGCTTATATCTGCAATTGCAGTGGCATTCTCCTTTTACCTGGTCAGTTTCCTGATTCCATTTTACAACAATATGATGAATACTGCAATCAGCCTGAGTTATTTCGGCGACTGGCAGTTTACGGGGGTGCTTATTGCCAGTTCGCTGGTAATCGGGCTGCTGGCAGGGCTGTATCCAGCACTGTTTATGTCGTCAAACAGTATTGTTAACCTTTTCAAGGGGTCCTTCAGGGCAGGGAGTGACAAAATCCGGTTACGCAAAACCCTGGTTTTGCTGCAGTTTGCCATATCGGTTTTCCTTATTTGCCTCAGCATATTCTTCTTAAGGCAGGTTAATCATATTACCGGGAAGGATATCGGCTTTGAAAGGGAAAACCTGGTATACGTTCAGTTGACATCGACCGGGCAGGAGAGGAGTTTTGATGATTTCCGCAGCCGGCTTCTGCAAAATCCTGCTATTATCGATGCCTCGATGTCGGTTAACCTGCCTTTTGTAAATTTCGGCGGCGGGTCAATTAACTGGGAGGGGGGCGGCAATGACAATCTGTTATTCTACAGGCCCAACCGGGTGAGCTTCGATTTTGTGCAAACCCTTGGGATGGAAATTGTAGCGGGACGTGATTTCTCAAGGGAATATCCGTCTGACATTGGCCAGGCCTGTATAATCAATGAAACTGCGGCCCGTTATTTCGGATGGGAAGATCCTATCGGTAAGCGCCTGGACAATAACAGGTTCACTGTTATAGGGGTCATAAAGGATTATCATGTAATGGATATTCACAACATCATTGATCCGGTAGTCCTCATGCTGATGCCTGATGAAATGAAAGGAGACAGAACTTATGCGTTCCGTTTTGCTCCGGGTTACAGTGACGAAGCTATCGCTTTGTTGACCAGCGAGTTTTCAAGGGAATTTCCTGATGATCCGTTCTTCCTGGGCGAGCTGGATTCTGCTTACAGGAATGAAACAGCTTTTAAGGGATACCAGACATTGAAAAAATCCATGTTGTTTTTTACGGTTTTCAATATTCTACTGGCTGTTACCGGGTTGCTCGGTCTTGTTTCTTTCAGTGTTGCCCGGAGAACCAAAGAAGTCGGGATCCGAAAGATAACCGGGAGTTCAATTGCAAATATTTTTATTATCCTGAACCGTGAATTTTTCATTCTACTTGTCATTTCCCTGGTAATAGCCTGGCCAGGAGTGTGGATGGTATACAATGCATTTCCGGGTAAATATAAACTGCCTCTTCATCCCTGGATACTTCTCTCGTCAGCAATAATAATCCTGGTGATAACCCTGATGACAACGGCATGGCAAACATGGAGAGCAGCCACCCGGAACCCGGTAGAGGCGCTGAGGTATGAATGAAAGTAACGGCCAGACCGGTTCCTGGACTGACCTGGAGAAGACCGATGAGGTGCTGAGGTATAAATGGTTGAGGGAAACAAAGTGATGTGTGAATTTAAATTTTTAATGGAGCTATGATACGAAAAATCAAAAATCTTTATCAGCTGTCGGGAAGAAGTAAAGCCACTCTTGCAACCAACATTTTAGGGTTATCCATTGGTCTGGCCACAACTATCCTGCTGATGGTTTTCATATTGCATGAATGGAGCTACGACCGTCATTTTTCAAAGGCTGATAATATCTACCGTCTTCATACAATATGGAAAGAGGCAGAAAATGAATCGGTTGAACCGATTAATCTGAGAAATACTTTTACCGAATTGCCACAATATGTTACGGGTATTGAAAAAGCCGTTCAGATATACAGGGGTGGGAATATTGAGCTTATTTCTAACAATATCCGTTATCCCGGCAATCGGCTTTTATATGTCGATTCGACTTTCTTCGATGTTTTTGATTTCAGGGTACTTGAGGGATCTTCTGAATATGCCCTAAGTGATCCGAATTCAGTTGTGCTGACAAAAAACACGGCCGCAAAAATATTCGGCGACAATCCGGCTGTGGGACAAATACTGGAAATGGAAAACAGGAACTTCACTGTCTCGGCCGTTACAGCGGATATCCCGGTGAACACCCATTTTACCTTTGATATACTTATGCCCATGAGTAGTCTGGATTATATGCACCAGCTTGGAGGGCTGGAATTCTTTACATATTACCTTTTTTATCCCAACGCTGATCCCCTGGCAGTCGGGGATGCAATATGTGAAGCCAACACAGCTCTACTGACCGATAGATTCAGTAGTTTTAATTTCGATTTTTCATCTGAAATTGAACCGCTGACACGGTTGCATCTCTTTTCCAACGCATCTTTTGATTTGGGTCCGCGCGGGAGCATCCAAACCATCATTCTGGTGGGAGCCATTGCAGTCCTTGTAATGTTTCTGGCACTGACAAACTTTGTCAACCTGTTTGTAATTGAAGGAGAGCAGCGTGCTAAGGAGATCGGGATCAGAAAGGTAAACGGTGCCAGGAGAACTGACATCATAATACAGTTTTTTACCGAGACAACATTCATCGTTGCCATATCTTTTATTATTGGTTTGGTATTGGCCGCTCTTCTTCTGCCCCAATTTGGCGACCTCATGAGGCGGAGTTTCCCTGAAAATATATTTCATTCGCCGATCCTCATCATTACACTCATTTGCATTTTTATTTTGACCGTTGTTTTTTCGGGAAGCTACCCGGCTTTTTATCTTAGCAGGTTAAAACCCTCTGCCATATTAAAACCGCAGGCAGGAAAAACCGGCCGCACAAAAGTGGTTATGAACCTTGCGGGAGGGATACAGCTGGTAATAACACTGGTATTGCTCACTTACCTGTTTGGGATCAATAATCAGATCCAGTACCTGAGAAACCTGCCGCCGGGGTTTACCCCACAGGGGCTTGTCAATATTTACAATCTGAATGACAACATGAAAAGGCAGTACCCCGAAATACTTGATCAACTGTTAAATATCCCGGAAGTGGAAGGTGTGGCAGCATCAACCCACACTATCGGGGGAGGAACCAGCGGGCAGGGTATAAGGCTGCAGGAAAGCCCTTCGGATAATATTCTTGCTATTAATGAATACCGTGTGCAGCCAGGTCTGTGCCGGTTACTGGAACTGGAACTGAAAGAGGGACGTTTTTTCAATCCGGAACTGACGACTGACAGGCAATGCGTAATAATAAATGAAGCAGCAGAAAGGATGCTTGGCCTGACTTCAGCAGTGGGAAGAAGGGTGGTGATGTTTGAAAACCCGCTGGAAGTTATCGGTGTGATAAAAGATTTTCATTATGAATCTGCTGCAAGAGAGGTTCAGCCACTGGTATTTACAGCATATTCAGGTAATATCAACAGCATTGTTGTGCGTCTGGCATCACATGCTGACTATGCGTCGGCCATTGAGAAGATTGAACATACATTAAAATCGTTTGATGATGGCTATATAATTACTACAAGTCATACTGGTGATATTTACCGAAATTTTTATGCAGGGGAGGAGAGACTCGGAAAGCTTATCCGTATGGGTGCAACCATAGCTGTAATTATAGTGATGATGGGCATCTTTATGCTGGTATCACAAAGCATATCCAGACGCACCAAAGAGATAGGGATTCGCAAGGTACTTGGCGGTTCGACATCAAAAATGCTGGCTATTCTCTACTCCGGCTCTCTTAAATGGATCGCCATAGCATCTGTAATTGCTATTCCTGTTAGTTATTACTTGCTGGACAGATGGTTGCAGAATTATGCCGTAAAGGCCCCATTAAACTGGTGGCTTTTTCTACAGGGAGTAATAATTGTGATTGCTTTGCAAACGGTTGTCACTATATGGCACACATTGCGTGCGGCCCGGAGGAATCCGGTGGAGGCGTTGAGGTATGAATAGGAAATGTTGGGTTATCGGGTCAGGGATGAGAACAGGAGGCCGGCCGAAATCCGGTGCAGGCTCTGTGATATGAATAGATTATTAGAGCCGGGTAAAGATAAAAGCGGAGGTGATCATGCAAAACCTTTTAAGGTGTTGAAGATTGGATAGACGTGTTAGAGGTCAATAAAAAACATTTATCGGGAAATCAAGGGATAATTTTCAGGAGTCTCAATCATGTCCAGTGTTAAATCAATATCAAGGTTCTTCCAGTACAAATGCTTTTCTGAAAGCCGTTCTACTTCTGAAATATCAGCTATGCGAGCATTTTTGAACCATGGAAAATACTTAAAAGGAAGAAAATACTCCTTTTCATCTAACATGACCCAAAAACCATGTTCTGAGATATTTGTAACTTCAATATCCAAAATGGATTCTCCAGCTTTCTTTGATTTCATCTTTCTTGGCATTTATAATTTCAGCCAGGCTATTAAGTTCATGGTCACTAAATCCAACGCTTTTTGCTATTTCTATTTCTGGGTCTATCCAAAATTTTGCTTCACCTGTCGGACTTATAACATGAATATGCATTCTGGTCTCTTCACGGGAAAAGAAGAAAAAGCGATAACTTTTATACCTGAATACTGTTGGACTCACAATCAATCACTTATTTCTAAAAACTATATAATCATTTAAATATTTTACAATTTAGTAAAAAAACATCAATAAATGCCTGCAAAAACAACATCAGCTGCTCCAATCCCAATATCCTGTATATCGAAAGTATTATCAAAAGAGGCTTTGAAGAATTCGGCAAGTTTGGGGGAGAGATTCTGGTCGAACAGAAGTTTCATCAGGTCCCGAGTTCAATTCTTTCTTTATTGGCTGCAAATTTCAGGCAAGCCAGAATGTCTTCTTTCTGAAGAAAAGGAAAGTCTTGAAGTATCTCTTCGAAACTCATTCCGGAAGCAAGATAATCCAGAACCTCATACACTGTTATCCGCATATTTCTCACGCATGGTTTACCTCCACGTTTACCGGCCTCGATGGTTATTCTGTCGATTAATTGCATGTTAGTTTCTTTATATAACAAAACTACATATTAATATGAAATATTATTAAGTATTAATCTGAAAAAATGTTCCGGACAGATGGTAAACATGTAATAAATAATTTAGAATATGCAGTTCAGGTATGGAAATATTTTTTCACATAAAACTTGCAATCCGGTCACTACTTTATAATATTAAACCGGCAGTGCTGCTCTGTCTTTCCATTACAACCGGATTGACCTCATTCATACTGATATCCGGATATGTTACCTGGGAGAGGGGGTTCGACCGGGTTTTCCCCGAAAGGGAAAATATTTACAGGATCATTACCGGTATCTATTCGTCAGGCGAGCTTAAGATGTCAAAGCCTCAGAATGAGCGGGGACTGGGTGTGGCAATGAAGGAAAATTTCCCTGAAGTGGTAGAAGCGGGATTCCTTACGGGTACTATCAACCCTCAATACAAAATCGGTGAGGAGATTTTCACAGATGAGATGGTTTATCATGCATCTGCCGGTTTCCTTGATGTTTTTTCGATTGATATGGTTCAGGGCGACCGCGGGCATATTCTCAGGGCGCCATATACTGCGGTCATCTCAGAATCTGCTGCAGCAAAATATTTTGGAGACGCCGATCCCGTCGGGGAAACCATATTCAAATACCCTGCTTTTGATTATGTGATTGAGGGTGTGTTTGAAGATATTCCGGGGCAGGCTCATTTTTCATTCGATATCCTGCTTTCCTTCCACGACCAGATGCATCTGCCGCCGCCTGTAAAGGATTACTGGGGAGAAACGGTGTTTTACACATACCTTAAATTGAGGCCCGGCATTGATGTCAGATTATTTGAAGACAATATGAATGAGCTGGTTATGGCTCACAAGAAAGAGCATTTCGACAGAAATAACTCCCTCCACAAATACCACCTGCAGCCCCTTAATGATATACATCTCAATTCGGAATTTGAAGATGACCTTCAGAAGGCCGTGCGTGCAGATTATCTCTATTTGCTTTTGATTGCCGGGTTCCTGATATTAATTGCTGCCGGATTTAATTACCTGCATTTCTCTTTCTCAAACCTGGCAAGGAGATCGTCTCATATTGGTATTAAAAAAGTTAATGGCGCCGGTAGTTTCATGCATGGCAATCAAAAGGAGATTGCAGGTGTGGTCGATAATTTTAAGTTTCAGATGATGAATGATCCCGCCAGCCCTCTGTTTATACAGTATGCACCGGAAAACGCCGTGATTGCATTTGTGCGGCTCAAAGGGGGAAGTCAGGGGCGCGGACTGGAGTCACTTGAAGAGACCTTTCGCATATTCTCACCCGGTTTTATTCTCGATTACAATTTCCTTGATTCAGAGTTCAATCATCGTTTTGACCAGCTGAAAAGCATGGGCAGGATTATGACCATTGCGGGATACCTGGCAATAATAATTGCATGTCTGGGGCTTCTGGGTCTGACTGTCCATTCATTCGTATAAATTATAGTTAGCAATTTGTTTAACAATAAGTTACTGATTCATGATCCGGATATTTTGCTTTTCAATCCATGGATCACCCATGATTTATTGACCTGCGGTCGATCTC
>SLJO01000266.1 GCA_007135095.1 Bacteroidales bacterium
GTGTAATACGCACCATTCTATGCCTCCTGATACCCATGCCCCGGTCATTCCGATATTGGAGGGCCTTACCACATTATTTTTATAGATGAAATGGTAATCATTGGTCTTGTCGGTTGCGTAGTAGAGTTTCCCCCCGATTTCCGGGGTTACGGCCAACTCGATATATTCGTTTTCCAGCACAAGGGTATGCCAGGCCTGATAAATTCTTTCACCGGTATACTGATCATTCAGTGGCAAAGGATAATAGTGCCGTGAGGCGCCCTGGTAAGCCTCATTCCTGAAAAAAATCGGATTTTTTTCAGGTTCGGCAACCTTGTAGGTAGGGAGAACCCAGTCTTTTTCAGTAAGGGATACCTGTGCCTGAAGTTCTTTACTTATAAGTAAAAATGACAATCCAAATAACATGATTAGTCCGGCCGGCTTTAAAAGCTTATAATTTGGCTTCATACGAATAAATTATGGTTATCAAAATTATTTCAACTATTTACTTGGGCACGTAATTCATATATGGTATTTCACTCGGATGGATCATCCATGTTTTGTTTATTTCATTTAGTGTGACCTGGCGCAAGGACAATTCATTGGAATAAATATTTGGGTTAGTCGAAGGAGTAATAAAATCACCCTGAGACTGGTTTTGCATTGACGAGCCGGATTATATAAGTCAATAAAAAGCAGTGTTGATCAAAGGTAAGAAATAAAATGGACGTATCGCACATTCCTTTTTGACAAGGTAAAAAGCAAGGACTGCTTACCCGGCCAGAGGGGAGAGATAAATGAAAAGCCTGCCTGTCGGCTGACAGGCAGGCTTTCCTTGTAGCGGGGACAGGACTCGAACCTGCGACCTTTGGGTTATGAGCCCAACGAGCTACCACTGCTCCACCCCGCAATATTATTGCAAAAATAACTTAAGTTTAGGTAACTGCAAATTTTTTATTCACTATTTGAAAATTTGATCATTTTGCCCAGGGATCTCAGGGTAATTTTACAGAACTTAAAATTGAAGTGCACGCCGGGGAATAACCTTAATCTTATTATCTTTGCAACAAACACAAATCAAATTTCAAAATGGCGAATAAAAAAGCCCAGAACAATTTTTTTAAACGCTTGAATCATAAATACCGTGTTACTATCTTTTATGACCACTCTTATGCGGAGGTGATTTCCCTTCGTCTTACAAAACTGAATGTTTTTTCAATAGTTGGAACTTCTGCAATAGTTTTAATTATACTTGTTACAATACTGATAGCATTCACTCCGGTTCGTGAATTCATTCCGGGCTATCCTGACGGAAGCATGCGCCGTGATTTGATCATGAATGCAGTATTACTTGATTCTCTTGAGAACGAGATAAGGATAAGGGAACAGTTCCTGGAAAACTTAAGAGATATAGTTTCAGGTCGTGAACCCAGGACATTTGAATATTCACCTGACTCAAACGCTAATATTGAAGGTATTAATTTCGCCAGATCAAGACAGGATTCGTTGCTCAGAGCCCAGATTGAAGGGGAGGAGCAATTCAACCTTATTACCTCGCAAAGGACTCATTTCCCTGCCAATCCATCAATTTCACACTTCGTCGCTCCAACTACAGGGTTAATAATCAACAGGTTTAATCCAAGGCAGAATCATTATGGCGTCGACCTGGTCACCGAGGTTAATCAGCCCGTAGTGGCTGTTATGAATGGCACAGTTATCTTTGCCAACTGGACGATTGATACCGGATATGTTATACAGGTGCAGCATGATAATAATTACCTGTCATTATACAAGCATAATGCTGATTTGCTGAAAGGAGTTGGTGATTATGTTGCCTCCGGGGAAGCAATTGCAATAGTCGGGAACTCCGGCGAACTAACCACCGGTCCTCATTTGCATTTTGAATTATGGCAGAATGGAGTGGCCCTTAACCCGGAGCTTTATATACTGTTTTAGGCACAAAACAAGTGACTGAATTAAAGATAAAAATGAAGAAAAGGATTGCCATACTTGGTTCAACAGGATCAATTGGGACACAGTCACTTGAGGTAATAGGCAGGTTTAGTGACCTGTTTGAGGTGGAGGTTCTTACAGCATATAACAATGTGCAGCTCCTGGTTCAGCAGGCCGTCCTCTTTAAGCCGAATGCTGTTGTAATTGCAAACGAAGACAATTATTCCATTCTCTCAGAGGCGTTAAAAAATCATCCCGTAAAGGTATATGCCGGGGCCGCTGCAATGGCGCAGGTGGTTCAGATGGAAACTATCGATATTGTGCTTTCAGCAATGGTTGGATATTCGGGACTGATGCCCACGATAGAGGCAATCAGGGCCGGAAAGACCATCGCCCTGGCCAATAAGGAAACACTGGTTGTTGCGGGAGAGGTGCTCATGCGTATGGCCCGTGAAAGGAATGTTATGATAATACCCGTAGATTCTGAGCATTCAGCTATATTTCAATGCCTTGTAGGAGAACCTGATGCAATAGAGAAGATTTACCTTACGGCCTCCGGCGGCCCTTTCAGGGGGAAGGACCGTAAATTCCTGGAAAATGTTACCAAAAAGGAAGCGCTCCGGCATCCAAACTGGGTAATGGGGGCAAAAATAACGATCGATTCGGCCACCATGATGAACAAAGGGCTTGAAGCCATCGAGGCCAGATGGTTGTTTGATCTCAGGCCCCAGCAGATTAATGTGGTGATACATCCCCAGTCAGTCCTTCATTCCATGGTGCAGTTTACTGACGGATCAATGAAAGCTCAGATGGGGCTTCCTGATATGAAGCTTCCTATTCTGTATGCCTTTTCATACCCTGATAGAATAAAAACCGATTTTCCCCGTTTCAACTTCAACGATTACCCGAATTTGAGTTTTGAGTCACCCGATCCGGATAATTTCCCCAATCTTTTCCTGGCATATCATGCAATGAAAACAGGCGGCACCATGCCCTGTATTTTGAATGCCTCGAATGAGATCGCCGTTGATGCTTTTTTAAGTGACCGGATCGGATTTTATGGGATTTCAGCTGTAATAGAAAAGACAATGGAGAGAATATCGTTTATGGAGAATCCCGGCCTTCAGGATTATCAGGAAGCTGATAAAGAGGCCCGAAGTTATGCCACAAGCCTTTTGCCCTCCTGAAGATAAACGATTATGCTTGGTTGAATTTGAAAATTAAAAAATGGAAATACTTGTTAAAGCGGCACAATTTTTTTTGAGCCTTTCGATACTTATCATACTTCACGAACTTGGGCATTTTTTATTTGCCCGGCTTTTCAATACGCGGGTTGAAAAATTCTATCTTTTTTTTAATCCCTGGTTTACCTTATTCAAGGTGAAAAGGGGAGATACCGAATTTGGCATGGGATGGCTTCCGCTTGGGGGTTATGTAAAAATCTCCGGAATGATTGATGAGTCGATGGATAAGGAACAAATGAGCCAGGAGCCAAAGCCATGGGAGTTTCGTTCCAAGCCGGCGTGGCAGAGATTATTGATAATGCTTGGGGGCGTGATGGTAAACTTTGTTTTGGCTCTTGTAATTTATGCATCAATGCTTTATGCCTGGGGGGAAAGATATCTTCCGCCCGAAAATCTTACCTACGGTATTCATGCAGACTCCCTTGCCAGGGAAGTGGGACTGCAGCACGGTGATCATATCGTTTCTCTTGACAACAAAAAGGTAGATCAGTTTTACCAGATTCCTGCAAAACTTGTACTTGAAGATGTGAAAACCATACAGGTAAGAAGGAATGGGGACCTTATGGATATAAGTGTTCCCGGAAATATAGTCTCAGAACTCATTGCGGGAAAACCGTTTATTGATATCAGGATTCCATTTATTGTAAACGGATTTGTTGCTGATTCGCCGGCTAAAACTGCAGGAATACAGGAAGGTGACAGGATAATAGGACTGGATGGGCAGGATGTTCCATATTTGCTTGAATTCCAGGAGAAAATACAAAATTACCGTAATCAGGAGGTTCCTATTACTGTAGAAAGAGACGGTGAACTGAAAGAGTTGACAGTTCAGGTTGGCGGCGACGGAATGATAGGCGTATACTTTGTTAGTGAATTAAACAGGTTTTTTGAACTGACAACAGTTACCTATACTTTCCTTGAGGCCATTCCTGCAGGAATAACCAGGGGAATGGAAACCTTCAGCAGCTACCTTCAGCAGCTGAGACTGATATTTTCACCGCAAACCGGTGCCTACAAGTCTCTTGGCGGGTTTATTACTATTGGAAGCATTTTTCCCGGGGTATGGAACTGGCAGGCATTTTGGAATATGACGGCTTTTTTATCGATTGTTCTGGCGATTATGAACGTATTGCCAATCCCCGCACTAGATGGAGGACACGTGATGTTTTTGCTTTACGAGATCGTTTCCGGCAGGAAACCAAGTGAAAAATTTATGGAATATGCACAGATTACGGGTATGCTTCTTCTGCTGACGCTCCTTTTTTATGCCAATGCCAACGATATTGTAAGATTGTTCCGGTGATCTTATAATCAAAACCATTTTATTTCGTTTATTTATTATTACATTTGCGCACACATTTAATTAAAAAGATATGACAGATCTATTTATTTTGGGAGCTATGGTTGGACCATGGCAGATCGTCCTGATAGTTGTGATTATCCTTTTGCTTTTTGGAGGTAAAAAAATTCCTGATTTAATGCGGGGCCTCGGTGAAGGCATAAAAGAATTCAAAAAGGCAACGAGTGAGAAGGATGATGATAAAGAGGATGAAAAGCCAATCGAAGGAGTTAAAAAATAATTATCCCGGATCTTCTCTCTGGTTAATTATAATTGATCTCTCTTTGAACCGGTCACATGGGATACCCATGTTTACTTCAGTTTAGTATATTAATGTTTTGAGGGAATTCATCAAACTGATGCAGGGGAAAGGATATTAATCCGGTCCCCTGTCTTGTCAGTGGCGGCATGTAAAAATATCAGAGGCACTAACTTTCCGTTATGCCTGTTGATCGCAATGGCCGGGAATAAAATATATTCCCCCTCTGAACGGCAGCATCACCAGCCTCGACTGCTTAGTCCTTATGCAGCAAATAGTTCGGGGGATTCACAACTCCCTTACCTTCTACCACCGGGGATTAATTACAGGCCACTGATTTTCAGGACCGGTTTTCCGTGCATATAATGGCACATAAATGGAATGCGTTAAAATAGGTGGTTTACGAACAAACCCTTAAATTTGGTAATAATCAGCCGGGATCGGGATATTTTAGTATTTTATAATATTCTGATTCATACCAGTGGTTCAAATTTATCGTTATTAATCTTAACTATTAAACTGATACTTACATATTTTAATGTTATAAATAACACCCGGGCATTATTTCATTTTATTACAAACATCAATTCAAGCACATGCGACTTAATTTACTATCAAAATCGTTGTTCATACCTTTGATTTTTGCATTAATTACCCTGCTGGCATCCTGCAGGGGAGAACGGACTCCTTTGTTGCCGAATGTTACCGGCAGTGCAGGCCAGGTGGTCTTAGTGGTAAACGCCCCGGTATGGGAAACTGAAGCAGGCAGCCAACTGCGCCGTACACTGGGTTCAGAGCACCCTGCGTTACCACAGGCGGAGCCTCTGTTCGATATTGTACGTATTCCACATGCATCCTTTACAAATCTGTTTAAAACGCACCGGAATATAATGGTAATCAATGTTTCAAACCAATATACCGAAACCCGGATGAGTATAAGGAACAATGTCTGGGCCAAACCCCAGCTGGTAATGGAAATAAACACTCCTGATAGTGAGAGGCTGCATTCATTTCTCGAAAACCAGGAAGAAAGGATTGTTGAAGAACTGCAAAGTGCGGAACTGGCTCGTGTCATGGAATATAACCGCCAATACGAAAAAAGGGAAATCAGGACGCTGCTGGATGAAAGATTTGATGTTTCCCTTGTTTTTCCTCCCGGATACTCTGTTTTTATTGATTCTACCGATTTTGCATGGATCGGTTTCCACCCTGCGGCTCAGGAAAGAATGCAGGGGATATTTGTTTACCATTATGAATACAGGGATCCGGATACTTTCACTCCGGAATTCATTATCAGCAAGAGAAATGAAATTCTGAGGCAATTTATTCCCGGTCCCACAGAAGGATCCTATATGACTACTGAAATGGAAATAGCCCCGCTTTTCAGCGAGTACATGGAAAATGACCGCTATTTTGCCAAACTCAGGGGACTGTGGAAAGTAGAAAATGACTTTATGGGAGGGCCGTTTATCAGCCTTACCACTCTTGATGAGTCAAGGAACAGGGTTATCACTGTTGAGGGATTCGTTTTTGCACCAGGGGAAAAGAAACGTAACCTGCTCCGCCAGGTTGAGGGAATCGTAAATACTCTGCAAATTCCCCCGTTGAATTGACTGCAGTTAACGTGTGGGCAGGGACCCAAAACAATTTAAAGTGAACCGGAATGATCCTGAACATGAAGTTTGTTAACTTCAGATTGCTATTTCTGCTTTTTTATTTAACGCCTTCCCTGTTGCATTCCCAGACAGGCTGGGTTATCTCTGAGGTGACCTCGGGAGCAGGGACTAATGATGGCATTGAAAGTGTTTTGTACATTAAGGAGAACAAGATTAAATCGGTAGAAAAGCAACAGGCATTTATCATTGATCTCAGCCGATGGCAGCTGACAATCCTGGATAAGCACAATAAAGGCTACTGGAAAGGGACACCGGGGGAATATCTGGATTCCGTCAGGGAATTTGCTCTTGGGTATCTCGGGGAAGAGATAAAAAGAGCTGATGAAAATGACAGGCCATACCTTGAGGCCATGTATCAAGACCTGATGCTGGATATCAGCCTGGGAAATGAAGTCATATCCTTTATCGGCGAACTGCCGGTGGAGATTATTATGACAGATGAATACGACCGTATTTTAGGTTACCCTGTTAACCGGTTTATTGTTTATGCAGATGGTATAAGAGTTGAAGAAATATGGCTGACCCGTGAAACAGACCTTGGAGACACTTATGATTATGCAAAATTTCGTGCTTTTACAGACGAAATGTCCTGGGGAAGTATATTCCAGGATTACAGGTCGTCCGAAACATATATACATTTGCAGAAGCAGGGCCTTCCACTTAAAACAATCGGAATAAACGAAAACGGCACAAATAGCATTACTCACGTAGTAAGCATTGAAAAAACTGATATTCCAGACAGTTTTTTTCAGGTGCCGCCTGACTATCAGCCTATGGAATTTCCTTATCCGGAGGGATTATTTTAACCTTCCAACAGTAACTGATTTTAAAGGGGATCTTAAAATCCGGAGTAAAAAAAGTATCTTTGTACCTTTATTTTGCAGTAATTGCAGAACAAGGATGTAATTATGGCATTATACTGATTGTGTTTTCCGCGGGCATAAGCTGAATAGGTCTTGCAGGAGCGGCACATAAATAATTGATAATTTAAAAAAACTCTGGTGCAGCATACAAGAAATTTTTGTATAATAGCTCATATTGATCACGGGAAAAGCACTTTAGCCGACCGGTTGCTCGAAACCACACACACTGTATCGGCCCGTGATGCACGGGAACAGGTACTTGACAGCATGGATCTTGAACGTGAGAGAGGAATTACCATTAAGTCACATGCAATACAGATGGATTATATCTACAAGGGTGATAAATACAAGCTTAACCTTATCGATACACCCGGGCATGTTGATTTTTCATATGAGGTATCCCGTTCAATTGCTTCATGTGAAGGGGCCCTGTTAATTGTTGATGCAACACAGGGAATCCAGGCTCAGACTATTTCCAATCTGTATCTTGCCATCGAGCATGATCTTGAAATTATACCCGTATTAAATAAGATGGACCTTGATGCCGCCAACCCCGATGAGGTAAAAGATCAGATCATTGATCTCATTGGCTGTGAAATCGATGATATAATAGAGGCAAGTGGTAAAACAGGTGCAGGCATTGATAAGATACTTGAGAGAATTATACTCCGCGTACCTCCTCCCCAGGGTGATCCGGAAGCTCCGCTCCAGGCGCTGATTTTTGATTCGGTTTTCAACCCGTTTCGGGGAATAGTAGCATATTTCCGGATAAGGAATGGAACAATAAAAACAAATGAATGGGTTAAATTCGTTGCTACAGGCAAGGAATACCAGGCTGATGAGATCGGCGTTCTCAAGCTTACCCAGCATCCGCGCAATGAACTGACCGCAGGGGATGTGGGATATATAATCTCGGGAGTCAAAACCTCAAAGGAGGTTAAGGTAGGGGATACCATTACTCATGTTCACAGGCCATGCAGTAAGGCAATCGAGGGATTTGAAAATGTAAAGCCCATGGTTTTCGCCGGTCTCTATCCTATAGATCCTGATGAATACGAAGAGCTTAGGGCTTCCATTGAAAAACTGCAGCTTAACGATGCATCACTGACTTTTGAGCCTGAATCATCGGTTGCACTTGGCTTTGGTTTCCGGTGCGGGTTCCTCGGACTGCTTCACCTGGAAATTGTACAGGAGAGACTTGACAGGGAATTTGATATAGGCGTTATCTCAACGGTACCAAACGTATCATATAAGGCCTATACCAAAAAGGCTGAGGTCATCGAAGTTCATAACCCTTTTGATATGCCAGGTCCTAATCTTCTCGATCATATTGAGGAACCATATATCAATGCCCAGATCATTTCCAAATCTGAATTTGTCGGTCCCGTCATGACCCTGTGCATCGGTAAGCGAGGGATATTAAAAAGCCAGAATTATCTTACCAGTGACAGGGTTGAACTGACCTTTGAGCTTCCGCTTGGCGAAATAGTTTTTGATTTCTATGATAAACTGAAAAGTATATCAAAGGGCTATGCCTCGTTTGACTATTACCTGGCAGGATACAAACCATCAAAGCTGGTCAGGCTGGACATTCTCCTTAACGGGGAATCCGTTGATGCTCTGTCCAGCCTTTCTCATCAGGATAATGCATATGAATTTGGCAAGAAAATGTGTTCAAAGCTTAAGGAGCTGATACCAAGGCAGCAGTTTGACATTGCTATTCAGGCTGCAATTGGAGCCAAAATAATTGCCCGTGAGACCGTAAAAGCGCTTCGCAAGGATGTTACTGCAAAGTGTTATGGTGGTGATATTTCCAGAAAGCGCAAATTGCTTGAAAAACAGAAGAAAGGAAAGAAACGGATGCGGCAGGTAGGTAATGTTGAAGTTCCTCAGCAGGCCTTTCTTGCTGTTCTTAAGCTTGATACCTGACATTTTGCTGTTTCATTTTCATAAATATACCCGTGTTGTGAAATGAAACTAAAATTGGTTTATATTTACTATTCAAACTAATTAAAATATTGCAAAATGAGAAAGATAATATTTTTACTCGGTATCGTTATCCTGGCTCCCTGCGGCCTGCTGGCCCAGACTGACGCTATTATTGGTTTCTGGCTAACGGAAGACCGGGATTCCCAAATAGAAATATTCCGCGCTCCCGGCAATAATATTCACGGCAGGATTGTGTGGCTTGAGGAACCCCTTGATGAAAACGGCCGGGTAAAACTCGATGATAAAAACCCCGACCGGTCTATGAGGAACCGTCAAACACTCGGACTTGAAATACTTAAAGGGTTCACTTACAATGCATCAAAGCAGGAATGGGAGAAGGGGACCATTTATGATCCCAAAAACGGAAGAACATATGACTGCTATATGTGGCTTGATGGAAACAATACGCTTAAATTAAAGGGTTTTGTTTTGGGAATGAGATTTCTTGGCCGCGAAACCGAATGGAAACGCGAGAGGGCACTTAGGGAATAGGTGCTAATAAGCTTGCCCTGTCCAAAAAAGAATTGAATTACCATCATCATTTTATTGGCAAATCTTAAAAAGCAAATACCTATGGAAAAAAGAGCCTTAACAAGAAGAGGGTTTATTCAGAAAACGCTACTTACCGGAGCAGCATTATCCGGTCTTGCTTCGTTCCAGTCATGTTCATCAGCATCCAAATATAACCCAATGGGACTGCCAACTGTACTCTTTGGCCGGACAGGTGTGCGCATACCACGTGTTTCAATAGGCCTGGGAAGTCGTTTCTGCAGTGTGAGCGATGAGGACAAGTCACTGGAGATTTTGTCGTATGCTCTTGATAATGGAATCTATTACTGGGATACAGCCTTCTCATACCAGGATAACAGTAATAATGTGGTAAGCGAGGAGAGAATAGGTAAAATTCTCAGGCACCGGCGGGATGAAGTATTTCTTTCCACAAAAACCAATAACCGTGATCCCGATGAAGCGATGCGGCAGGTGGAGACCAGCCTGACCCGGTTGCAAACAGACCATCTTGATAATTTAATGATACACAGTGTAAGTTCTGTGGAAGATGTAGAACGCATCACTAAAAAAGGGGGAGTTCTTGATTTGCTGTATCGTTTAAAGGAGCAGGGGGTTACCAGGTTCATCGGGTTCTCATGCCATGATAACGCAGAAGCAATGAAGATGTTGATTGAGCGCGGTGATTTTGATACTGTATTGTTTGCCATGAACCAATGGGGAGACCACTCACAAAACAGGCAGGAATTGGCTTTGCCTGTGGCAGTGGAAAAGGGGCTTGGCATTATACTGATGAAGGTGGTGCGTCCCAGAGATTCCGTAGCCGGGGTAAAAGTGCCGGAACTGATTCGTTTTGGATTATCGCTTGATGGGCCCTCAGCCATAGTCGTTGGCATGGACAGTGTGCAGGTGGTCAGATCCAATATTGAAATATTGCGCAATTTTACACCTATGACAACTGCCGAACAATCGGAAATGACCGCCAGGCTTTCCCCGTTTTTCAATAGCGGTAACCTGGAATGGTCAAGGCCGGGTTACAGGGACGGGCATTGGGGATAATTTATGGGCGTCCGCATAACTAGTCCGCAAAACCCGAGAATCAAATTTGCCCTTAGTCTCCGGAAAGCCTCTGCCAGGAAAAGGGAGCATTTATTTATTATTGAGGGGCAGCGTGAAATCAGGCTTGCCATGCAATCCGGATTTCGTTTCCATACATTGTTTTTCTGCCCGGAAATTGCAGAAAAGAACCATGCCGGCACTGTGATCGACGAGCTTAAAGACCAGATTCAGATATTTGAAACTACAAGGGAGATATTCAATAAACTTGTATACCGTGAAGGTTCTGACGGATTGCTGGTCATTGCCCACCAAAAGAAATTTGCCCCCGGGGAGATTAAATTTGCCAGGAATCCCCTGGTGCTTGTGGTTGAGGGAGTCGAAAAGCCCGGCAATCTGGGAGCAATTTTCAGGACCGCCGATGCTGCCGGGGTTGATGCAGTGATTGTTTGCGGCCAGGTCACTGACATGTTCAATCCAAATGTTGTCAGGGCAAGCCTGGGAACCATTTTCACTGTCCCGGTCGTGCTTTGTTCATCTGAAGAGGCGGTTGAATTGCTTAATAACCTGGATATAAATATTTACACCACTGCATTGTCCGCTTCTGTTCCCTACCATGTTATTGACTATACAGTGCCCTGTGCCATTGTCCTGGGGGCTGAAGATGCCGGTGTAACGGCCATCTGGCAAAAAAGCTCAGATTCGAATATTCTGATTCCTATGTTTGGCAAGGCTGACTCGATGAATGTTTCCGTGGTTACTTCCATTGTTTTGTATGAAGCATTAAGGCAAAGGGGATTTCACGGCCGTGAATTTCAATAACAAAAATTGTCGTGAATTGGTGGTTATTTAGTAAATTGGCAGGCATTTTCTACCATAGGAAAGGCATTTGATCGGGGCTGCTGCAGATCACTGTTTTAGCTTCCCGGGTCGATGCAGTAAAGTTTGGTTTTAATAACGGGGTGTGGCGCAGTTGGCAGCGCGCGTCGTTCGGGACGACGAGGTCGGAAGTTCGAGTCTTCTCACCCCGACTGAATCAGGTTGATTCATAATAAGTTGCAATGCTTATTCTATGAATTAAGTCTTCTTTTTCCGCCAGGGCTTCAGGCCGGCAACCAGGCAATGGTGCCGAAAATCTCTTTGTCAGGCCCTGCGCGATCGCTGGTTCTTTTCTGCGTAATCGGGCTTGAGCATTCTTAATATTATGGCTGAGCGCACTATAATGGCCATTATAAAGGGCATTATCATCCAGGGGAGGGCCTGGGGCAGAAGAGGCCACGTAAAAATAAGTATGACCAGCAGGGTAAGGTTAACCATAAAGTAGTACTTCAACAGTTTGAAGTATTTTTTTTCACTGAAAAAAAACACAATTGCCAGATGGAAGGGATGTGCCCATAATATATTAAGATTCCATGCAGTTACCTGATGATCTGACATAAACCACAGGAAAGTTATAAGCAATCCCAGCAGGCCGGTTGCGCCGAAAAGCACTCTGTCGTACCACCAGTAAAATCTTTTTGATTTCAGGTTAATATGAGACATGATAATTGAGACCAGCAATACCAGTAAAAAAACGAAAAGGGGTGCATAACTGAAACGGGCACCGGGCAATTCTCCCCCCTCAAGCAGGACCTCACTGCGGGCGATGAAATTATTGTCTTCATTATTTTCCGGCGCGAATCCTGCATCTCCGAATACTGTCATCATATGATCGGGGAGGAACATGTAGTTCCATGGAGCCGCAGTTTTATCTGCCGGCAATCCCAGTGCAAGGTTGATTCCCAGTCTGGCCCATGGCTTTTCAGTAAGATATGGCATAAGCAATTCCCTGAAGGTCTTGCCCTGATCCAACGATCTGTAGTCAAAATGAATTTCGCGGTCTATTGCTTCGACGAATATGTCCCTTATCCGGGTTGCACAGTTATCGAAGAAAAAGTCATACAGGTAATACCGGTTTTCCGGCTGATAGTTGATAAGCAGTGAATCGAACAGGTATTGTCTTTCATCGGGAGTAATGTTCAGCTCCTGTTCCCATATCCAGCGATTTTCCCTCCTGTATTCATATTCGAAATGACGATACTCTGAAACCGACAGGATGTAATTGAGTTTTCCCCTTACAAAATTTGTATAAAAATCGGGATCTGAAAAATTAAAGGTGCCGTAATTAAACACCCAGTCGAGGTCCTGCCGGGGATCCTTGACACGTATGGCGCTATGCCCGAAAACCGAATATAATTCGTCGCCGGGTGAGCAGGTAAGAAGGGTGATGCTTGTTTCCCTGCTGAGATTTATTTGTGGTGTTTGTGCCGAAGCAATAGTTATGCTGTAAAATGAAACAGCAACCATCAGCATAAAGACATTCCTTTTAACCATAATGATATAAAGCCAATATAAAAGCTAAATTGAACGGTTGCTCAATTTAGCTTTGTTTTCCTTAAAGTTTATGTAAATGCAAAAATAAATATATTTCCAATTAATTTTACATAACCAGCTTAAACCCCTTGCCGTGAACATTTATTATCTCGACTGAATCATCGTCTTTCAGGTATTTTCTCAGTTTGGTTATATACACATCCATGCTCCTGGCATTGAAGTAATTATCATCCAGCCATATGGTTTTGAGTGCGAAATTCCTGTCCAGGATTTTATTCTGGTGGCTGCAAAGTAGTTTTAAAAGCTCAGACTCCTTTGTTGTCAGACGTGTTATTTTATCTCCAATTTGAAGAGTTTGTTTTTTTACGTCAAAAACATATTTACCTATTTCGAACTTTTCAACAGGCGCTGTTTTAAAAGCACTGCTGGTCCTTTTAAGAATGGCCTCTATCCGAAAAAGCAATTCTTCCATGCTGAAGGGCTTTGTAATATAGTCATCTGCGCCTATAGAAAACCCTTCGATAACATCCTCCTTCATGGACTTTGCAGTCAGGAAGATAAGGGGAATTTCTTCATCAATCTGCCTGATCTCTTTGGCAAGGGTGTAACCGTCTTTGACCGGCATCATTATATCAAGAATGCAAATATCATACTGGGATTTTACAAAATCCCTGAACGCAAGCTCGCCATTGGCAAATAGATTTGTTTCAAAGCCTTTGGCATTCAGGTATTCCCTGAGGAGCGAACCCAGGTTTTCATCATCTTCTGCAAGCAGGATCTTGGTTTTGGGTGTAGTCATTATTCTTTTTGATTAATTGGCAAGGCAATTTCGAATCTGGTACCTCTTTTTGGTTCACTATTGATAGTGATATGCCCCTGGTGTTCGTCCACTATTTTTTTCACATAACTTAGTCCAAGACCAAAACCTTTTACATTATGAATGTTGCCGGTAGGAACCCGGTAGAATTGTTCGAAAATTCTTTTTTGATTTTCCTTTTTTATGCCTATACCCTTATCATCGACATAAATATAAAAATGATTGTTGCTGCTCCTTGTGCCTACTGTGATGTGAGTATTGCCGTTACTGTATTTAACAGCATTATCAAGCAGGTTAAATATAATATTGGTAAAATGGACCTCGTCTACCTTAATAATGGGGTTTGAAGCTTCAAGGTACTGCTCTATTTTTCCGTTTTGATTCTTCACCTGAATAATAAAACTGTTCACCACATTGCTGATAAGTTCATGAATATCAATTTCCTGTGATTTGACATTTAATCTGCCTTTCTCAAAAATTGCCATTTGGAGCACTTTCTCTACCTGAAATCCAAGGCGTTTGCTTTCATCGTAAATAACATTTGATATGTTTTCAAAATTTTTATTATGGTGGGGTATGCTTTTATCCTGAAGCATTTGTGAGGCCAGGGAAATTGTGGAGATCGGGGTTTTTAATTCATGGGTCATGTTATTAACAAAATCGGTTTTTATTTCCGACAGTTTTTTCTGCTTAATGATGATATATATGGTGAATGCAAAGGTAGCCAGAATTATCAGAGTTAAAAAAGCAGAAGATCCCACCATAAACCCTACTGACTGAATAATATATGATTTCTGTTCAGGAAAATATAAAGCCAGATGGTTCGGGAACATAAATGCGTCATTTGGGAAAAGCTTCCTCATTATCATTCCTTCCCGTTCCTCCTCAAAGTTTTCCGAGGCAAGCACAAATTTGCCGTTATGGTCGCGTACCGCGAATTCATATTCTATGTTTATTCCAACATTGCGCATCTCCTTGCCTATTATGCTGTCAAGCAGGGCAATATTAATCCTCTCTTTGATGCATCTGTTATAATTCAGCATTTCATCAACAATTTTTTCTATCATAACCGATCTGTTGGTTATGGTGTGTCCAAGATGGGATGCTCTTTCCATCAGGTTTCTCTGACTGCTGAAGATCCTGATGGAATCAACATCATCCAGGGTTAGCCGTGGAATTTCATAATCGAATAAACCGGGACGGCTGTTGCCAGTCATAATGCCTGTCCTTTGCTGAGAGTGAAAATAACTGGTCTGTTGCTGGCTGGTATGGCTGTTGATGAAAGTCCTGTGGTTGAAGTTTATTGTAAATCCGGAAGCATAGGTTACACTGTCAGCCAGGGATGGCCTGAGTTCTTCAAGGACCATGGTTATGGCCTCATGTTTTTCTATTTCCTGGGTTACCGTACCCAGAGTCCGCATCGCAATGAACCGGAATTGCTGTTCCTTTACGGTAACGGCATTATTGATCCAGTAACTTTGTACAATAATGAGCCCGATAGTAGCTATCGACATAACTCCGATCAATATCCAGATAACTCTTTTGCTCATGTTATGTTTTTAATTCTTTACTACAAATATAAACCACAGTAAATATTTAACTTCATTCTTTAACACTTTTTAACGTGTGCCTTATGCCATTACCCGGTACCCGTAAAATAAGGCAGGTTAAAAAGGTTTGGTTTTTTAAAGAACGTAATTTTTAACCAGGTTATGATTTTTCTTTACTGTTCAGGGATATTTTTAGCATATTTTATCTTTTGCTGTAAACGCGACTCGGGCAATTTATTCTGATGGTAAATACCATGTACTCTTAAAAGACTCCCGGGGGATCTCAAAAACTGCAGATACGATATCAATAGATTTCAGGCGTACCAGGATATTATCAATGAATGCCTGAGCGTCATTTCCAAAAACCTGCAGAAAGAAATCAATATTTTTCATTTCTCTTATTAAAAACCCGTCAGGGCATCTGTTTGAAATAAGATTCATTTTAATTATCTCCTCCTCCTTAACAAATTGGAATAATGAAAATTCATGGTTAATCGATTCGCTGTTACTATGGTTAACCATAATGTTATCCGCTTTCCGGAAGTTCAGCTCCAACGCCCTGTTTACAGCCCAACTAAGGCGGTAATCATTTTCATGGGACGATATGCCGATAAGCTTATAATGATTCGCGCCGGTTCCTGTCAACTTGTGAATTCTTTTTTTCAATACTATTTAGTTGTTAGGTAAAGACATAAACCTGTTTGCAGGGTTTTTATTGCCTGATTCAGATTGATTTAACGGAATATGCACCAGATCCGGCAATGCCGTTGTCCTGAAAATGCAAGTTAAGAAATACAGGTGAATTTTTGTGTGTTTCCGGTAAAAAATCAGGAGGGCAGATTTTCCAGTGCCTGCCTGGCAGCATGCTGCTGAGCCTCCTTCTTTGTGGCTCCGGTTCCTTCCCCGGCAAGCAAGTCCGTAATATGGATTTTAGCTAAAAAAACAGGCTGTGGCGTGCCGTCTCCGGTAAGCTCTTGGTTCTCAAAGCTTACCTGTTTTTTATTTTTTTGTCCCCACTGGATTATCCGGCTTTTAAAATCACTGTCTTCATCAACAAGCTGATCAAGGTCAAGATAGTTGCCAAGTATTTTTTCAATTATGAATTGTTTGGACCTACTAAAGCCTTTATCAAGATAAATGGCTCCAATAAAGGCTTCCAGTGCATTACCATATATATGCTTTTTAGTTGAAATTGCTTTGCCGGGCAAATTTATTATTCTGTCAAACCCCATTTTTATTGCGATTGCATTTAGTTTGTGGCGGCTTACCATTCTTGATCTCATTTTGGTAAGGAAACCTTCGTTACAATCAGGGTATTCAGAGAAAAGGTGGTCAGCAATTACCGCGCTTAATATTGCATCTCCAAGAAATTCAAGCCGTTCATTATTAAAGGTATTGCCTGACCTGGCTGTGCCGGAAAGAGATTTGTGTGTAAGGGCACACATGTAAAGCCCGATGTTTCCCGGACTGAATCCGGTAATAACAGCAATTTGATTTTGAATACGGGGTTTCCGTATTACGTGAAGTTTGATAAAGCTTATAAGCAGGTTAAGCACAAATCTATTGAAAGGATTTAAAAATTACCGATGAGTTATGACCTCCAAAACCAAATGTGTTACTTAGGGCAGCATTCACGGTTCTGGTTTGGGATTTATTGAAAGTAAAATTCATTTTATTGTCTATTTCCGGATCATCGTGCTCAAAATTGATCGTGGGAGGAATAATATTATGCTTGACAGCCAGAATTGCCGCTATTGCTTCTACAGCGCCTGCTGCGCCAAGCAAATGTCCGGTCATTGATTTTGTGGCACTAATATTCAGTTTGTAGGCATGCTCGCCGAAAACGGTCTTGATTCCCTTGACTTCTGCAATATCACCCAGTGGGGTTGCGGTGCCATGAACATTAATGTAATCAATGTCTTCAGGATTTAACCCTGCATCTTCCAGGGCGTTCTTCATTACCATTGCTGCCCCGCGTCCCTCGGGATGAGGAGCTGTTAGATGATGTGCATCGGCACTCATGCCGCCTCCCGCTATTTCAGCATAGATTGGTGCTCCCCGGCGAACAGCATGTTCATATTCCTCAAGTATAAGGGCTCCCCCTCCCTCACCCATAACAAAACCATCTCTTGTAACATCAAAGGGGCGGGATGCTGTCTTGTAATTTTCATTATTGGTGGAAAGCGCCTGCATGGCATTGAACCCTCCTACACCAGCTTCATTGATAGCTGCTTCCGAGCCTCCGGCAATAAAAATTTCAGCTTTACCAAGCCTTATATATGTGAGAGCATCTATCAGGGCGTTGGTTGAAGAGGCACATGCCGAAACAGTGCTGAAATTGGGCCCTCTGAATCCATATTTAATTGATATATGGCCCGATGCAATGTCGGATATCATTTTAGGGATGAAAAAAGGACTGAATCGCGGGGTATTGCCTCCTTTGACAAATCCTGCTATCTCCTCAAAGAAAGTCTGCAGTCCGCCGATCCCTGAAGACCAGATAACTCCTGCTTTATCGAGATTAATAGCCGAAAGGTCAAGTTTTGAATCATTCACTGCCTGCTCAGCGGCAATTAATGCAAACTGGGCATAGATATCGAGTTTTCTTGCTTCTTTCCTGTCGAAATGCTCTTTGGCATCGTAGTTTTTTACCTCACAAGCAAATTTCGTTTTAAATTTTTCGGTATCGAAACGAGTTATCAGGTCTGAACCACTTACGCCATTTTTCAGATTTTCCCATAATTCCTGTGTAGTATTACCTAAAGGTGTAATTGTTCCAAGACCTGTTATAACTACTCGTTTCAATTCCATATTGAATAAATTTAAAGCATGTGAAGATTAATTACTTTGCGTTTTCCTCAAGAAATTTAATGGCGTCCCCTACAGTGCCAATTTGTTCGGCTTTATCGTCGGGAATAGACATGTTGAATTCTTTTTCGAATTCCATTATTAACTCAACCGTATCAAGGGAGTCTGCACCCAAATCGTTAGTGAAGCTGGCCTCAGGGGTTACTTCACTTTCATCAACGCCAAGCTTATCAACAATGATGGCTTTTACTCTTGATGCAATGTCTGACATAACTATAAGTTTTAATTAGTAATAAATTTTAACTTTGCAAAGAAAGATATTCTGACAATATTAACAAACATTTTTCATTGTTTTTTGACCGTTTTTTTGAAGATGATCTTAATAAATAGATATTTACCACATTATAATTCGAATGGATTTTCATTCTGGACGGCTTCCTCTTCAGGATCACTTGATCTTCAACAATGTTGAATCGTCAGCGCCTGTTTTCAATATTCCTGTCTGCACCCGGGCTGTGCCGAATTATCATGCCGATATTTTTAACCTTTGGGGTAGTAATAAAGATGACTGATGTAATTTAATTTAATGGTTGTGATAAATATTGCGGTTTTTGCCTCCGGTTCAGGAACTAATTTTCAGGCTCTTGCAGACTATTTTTCCGGGCATGCCCGGATAGCCATCAGGTTGCTTCTTTGCAACCGGCAGGAAGCAGCTGTTATTGAACGTGCTGCCAAAGCAGGTATTGACCATTATGTGTTTTCCCGGCATGAACTTGAAAATACCGGTAAAGTAAAAGATATTCTTGTGGAATATGATATTCACTTTATCGTTCTGGCCGGGTTCCTGTTAAAGATTCCCGGGAACATTCTGAAAGCATGGCCAGACAGGATAGTTAATATCCATCCTGCACTCCTGCCTAAATATGGCGGGAAAGGTATGTATGGTATGAAGGTACACCAGTCCGTCATTATGTCGGGTGAACGGTTTTCGGGAATTACAATTCATATGATCAACGAAGAATATGACAAGGGAAGTATTGTTTCACAGCATACCTGTGAAGTTAAAAAGGAAGATACGGCGGAAACCCTTGCTGAACGCATTCATCAACTCGAGCATTACTGGTATCCGAGGATTATTGAAAAATTGCTGTTATTGCAGGACGAGTAAAAGAATCAACGTGATAAGGACGGGTGAAATAATTATTGCTGAATAATATTCAGACGTTCAAGTTTTTCTATCCACTTCTGCCTTTCGCGCCCGAAGCTTTCAAGGTTTACTTCACTAACCGGCTCTACCGGGGGCGATTCTATTCTGAGGGGATCAACCGGCTGCCCGTTTCGCCAGACCCTGAAATCAAGATGGGGCCCTGTTGACGTGCCGGTGCTCCCTACATATCCGATTAAATCGCCCTGATTCACCCATACATTGGGCCTGATTCCGGGAGCGAAATTCCTCAGATGCATATAGCCGGTGGTATATACGCTGTTATGTCTTATTCTTACCATATTTCCCGCCCCGCCTGAATAATTTGCCTGGGTTACCCTGCCGTCGCCGATGGCATATACAGGGGTCCCGGCAGGTGCGGCGTAATCCACCCCGTGGTGCGGGCGCCTTACCCTGTGTATGGGATGCATCCTGGAATGGGAGAACCCGGAACTGATTCTTGAATAGCGCAGCGGGGCTTTTAAAAAGGCGCGGCGCAGACTGTTACCATCCTGATCAAAAAAGCTCAGCACACTGTCCTGCTCAAACGGGATGGCATAAAATTCCCTCCCTCTGTGATTGAAATAAGCTGCCTCTATCTTGTCTATGCCCACCGGAATGCTATCAATATAATTTTCATAATAATATACTTTAAATTGGTCTCCTTTTTGAAGGCCAAAAAAATCAACATTCCATGCGTATATTTCAGAGAGTTCGATTGCCAGTACCGGAGAGGCCTTGCTGCCGGCAATTGCATTCCATAAAGATGAATTAATCTGTCCCGAAGAGCTTTTCAGCATCCTGCTTACCTCCCTGGCTCCTTGCTCGATTAGCAGGGTGTCGTGTAATTTAATTTTCACGTACCGGACAGGATCAGGTTTATAGACAAAATAATGTGGTATGTTGCTGCTGTCATTGGAAAAATACATTTTATATGTATTTCCTGCCCTGATCCTTCTTGCATCAAAGAGTTCCCTGGGGGAGTTGGCAATCTGGTGAATTTTCTGGTTGCTTATGTTATGAGCGGAAAGAATGTGGGAGAGATTCTGATTTCTAAGGATTCTGCCTTCTACCATCCTGAATGAATCGGCGGCAATACCGTATTCCAGCCTGGTTTCAGGGATCAGTACCGAATCCTCTGTGAGGTGGGAAATTTCGTCTCTGCTATGGTCAGGCACCAATGGCTGGTTTCCCCTGTAAGTGTGAATAATAGCCAGAATTGCTAAGCTGATTGCCAGGATAAAAAGAAGTTGTTTTTTCATTTGCTAAATACTTTTCTTTAAGCGTCAGAGACACCTGCCATAACCGAATAATGCGCTAATCACTTCAGGTCATGGACATTTCATCCGCGAATATTATCTGTTAATGATCAAATAAAACACCATTTAATGTAACCAAATCCTTGCGTTAAGTGATTTGTTATTGGTGTTTTATAAAAGATAAACTTGTTTTGTCATCAGAGGCGAATGATATAAATGCCTTCCCACATTTAAAGAACCAGTATCACGTCACAATATTTATTATCCTGCCTTTAACAATTACAATCTTTTTAACGTCGCTTCCCTTTAAATATTTTAAAACCGAATCATTTTTCATGATTTCTTTTTCAATCTCTTGATTTCCATAGTCTGCCGGGAACTCAATTTTCATTCTGGTCTTTCCGTTGATTGAAACCGGATAATGAATTGTTTCTTCAACAATGAATTGTGGCCTGAATTCAGGAAAATCAGCAATACTTAAAGTGTTATTATTCCCGAGTATTTGCCAGAGCTCTTCAGATATGTGCGGGGCAAATGGTGAAAGGAGGATCACCAGGTCTGACAGTATCTCCTTCTTGTTGCATTTCAACGCACTTAATTCATTCACGCAAATCATAAATGCACTGACAGAGGTATTAAATGAGAATCTTTCGATGTCTTCCTGTATTTTCTTTATGGTTTTATGGATAGTTTTTAATTCTTCCGGTGAAGGCCTCTCATTTGATATCTCCGGCTGGTTATTTTTATCATGGAAAAGTTTCCATAGTTTTCGCAAAAACTTGTGCACGCCGTCAATACCATTCGTATCCCAGGGTTTTGACTGTTCAAGGGGGCCGAGGAACATTTCATATAATCTCAGGGTATCTGCCCCGTACTGTTCAATAATATCATCAGGATTAACGACATTGTAGAGGGATTTGGACATTTTTTCGACTGCATATCCGCATCTGTAGGCACCATCGTCTTCAAGAATGAACTCTGCATCGGAATATTCAGGGTTCCATTTCCGGAAAAGATCGAGGTTCAGGATATCATTGTGAACTATATTTACATCAACGTGAATGGGAGTAACATCATAATTTTCCTTCAGGCCATGGCTTACGAATTTCCTGGTGTTCTTTACCCGGTAAACAAAATTTGACCTGCCCTGTATCATTCCCTGATTGATAAGCTTTTTAAATGGCTCATCCTTGCATATCAGGCCCATATCATATAAAAATTTATTCCAGAATCTTGAGTAGATCAGATGGCCCGTGGCGTGTTCCGTCCCTCCTATATAAAGATCAACGTTTTCCCAGTAGCGGTTTGCTTCCCTGGAAACCAGCTGCTTATCATTAAGGGGATCCATATACCGTAAGTAATATGCTGACGAACCTGCAAAACCCGGCATTGTGCTTAGCTCAAGGGGATAACCCTCGGGTGTTTGCCAGTCCTTTGCCCTGCCAAGAGGAGGCTCGCCTTTCTCTGTAGGAAGATAGGAATCCACCACAGGAAGAACAAGGGGCAACTGATCTTCATCAAGCACATAGGGTATTTCATCCCTGTAAAACACAGGAAAGGGTTCCCCCCAGTACCTCTGGCGACTGAATATGGCATCACGCAAACGATAATTCACCTTTTTATTTCCAATTCCCCTCTTTTCCAGTTCAGTGATTGTTTTTTCTATCGCGCTTTCCACGTCCAGCCCGTTCAGAAAATCTGAATTTACCAGTACTCCTTTTTTTGCATCATAGGAACCCCGGGAAATATCCCCGCCTGAAACTACTTCTGTTACCGGCAAATTAAAATGTTTTGCAAAAGAGTAATCACGACTGTCGTGTGCCGGGACAGCCATGATGGCTCCAGTTCCGTATCCGGCCAGCACATAATCACTTATCCAGACAGGCAGTTTTTCCCCTGAAAAAGGGTGCTCCGCATATGCGCCCGTAAACTGCCCGGAAATGGTTTCGGTATCTGCCATACGGTCACGCTCCGTTTTTTTCTTTGTTTCTTCCAGGTAGGTTTCGACATTGCGGCGGTATTCAGGTGTGGTGATATGCTGCACCAGCTTATGTTCAGGTGCAAGTACCATATATGTACAGCCGAAAATCGTGTCGGGGCGAGTGGTGAAAGCATCGATCCAGTGGTTCGCATTAATGGTACCTTCATCCTGAATGACCTTAAACCTGATTATGGCACCATCAGAGCGTCCAATCCAGTTTCTTTGCATCTCTTTCAGGGAATCGCTCCAGTCGACGTCATCCAGCCCGTCAACAAGCCTGTCGGCATATGCTGACACCCTTAATAGCCATTGTTTCATTTTTTTCTGTATAACCGGATGCCCTCCCCGTACTGAAAATCCATCTTTTACCTCATCATTTGCCAGCACGGTTCCAAGAGCCGGGCACCAATTGACCATGGTATCTGCATAATATGCAAGCCTGTATTTCAGCAGCACCTGTTGCTGCTCCTTTTCATCCATTGCCTTCCATTCAGACGCATCAAACAAGGGGCAGATGTCTGAGGCTGCGTTCACTGTGGCATTACCGTGTTTTTCAAATTCTCCTATAAGTGTTCCAATCGGCTCTGCTTTATGGGTTTTCCTGTTGAACCAGTGTTTGAAAAGCTTGATAAAGACCCATTGGGTCCATTTATAATAACCCGGATCGCATGTTCTGACTTCCCGGCTCCAGTCATAGCAAAAGCCGATTTTATCCATTTGTTCCCTGTAGCGGCGGATATTTTGCTCAGTTGTGATTGCAGGGTGCTGGCCTGTCTGGATTGCATATTGCTCAGCCGGCAGACCAAATGCATCATAACCCATAGGATGCAATACATTGTACCCCTTGTGCCTTTTGTAGCGGGAGTAGATGTCGGAAGCTATATAACCAAGAGGATGTCCAACGTGCAATCCGGCTCCGGAAGGGTAGGGGAACATATCCAGCACATAGTATTTTGGTTTCCCGGGATCTTCAAAGACTCTGAAGGTCTGGTTTTCTTCCCAGTATTTTTGCCATTTTCTTTCAATATCTGCAAAGTTGTATTCCATTATATGATTAAATTGGATGTGACAGATTAATTTCTGCGAAAATAAAGAATCTTTGCCATTTTTTCAGGCACCTGCGCGATTGAGTTTACTATCAATCAAATTTGAGTGAAGCATATTGAACATGAGGGATTTCCTTTCAATACTCTTTAAACCTAAATAAATGCAGTTGGCCGCAGGTTTAGAAGGAAAAAATTCATAAATTCGCAACTCTAAGGCAAATAAAATCCGGCCCCGTAGTTCAGTGAATAGAACGTCAGATTCCGGTTCTGAAAGTCGGGGGTTTGAATCCCTCCGGGGTCACAACATAAATAAGTGATTGCGCTGTATGCTTACCACATACTGCGTTTTCAATTAAGGTCCGCACGATAAGGGGATCGATCCATGCCCGGGGGCATGGATCAATCATGTTAAGGCACAAC
>SLJO01000060.1 GCA_007135095.1 Bacteroidales bacterium
ACCTTACTGGCATCAAACAGCTTGATGAAATGCTTGGCGGCAAGGGCTTGTACCGTGGTTCGGCGCTCCTTATCTCCGGCACCCCGGGCAGCGGTAAAAGTTCACTGGCCGCCTCGATTTTAAATGCAGCATGCACGCGCGGGGAAAAGGTTATGTACGTGTCATTTGAGGAGTCCCGGCAACAGGTGCTTCGCAATATGGCCTCCATTGGCATTGACATAAAGCAATGGATTGACAAGGAACTCTTCCATTTTGAAAATTTCCGTTCTATAACCCTGGGCATCGAAAGTCACCTGGTAAATATGATAGACACACTGGATAGGGAAAAACCGTCTTTGCTGGTTATCGATCCTCTCTCAAGCCTGTCAAATCCAAATTTACCACTGGAATCAAGAAGCCTTGCATTGCGCGTGCTTCACTATATCCAGTCCGTGGGGATCACCTGTCTTTTTACTGAGATCACTCATCCGGGGAATCTTGAAAAAAGCTCTATGGAAATTTCTTCCCTGATGGACTCATGGATATTATTGCGTCACATGGAAGTGGAGGGCTGTCGCAGGAAAACACTTACCATAATTAAAGCCAGGGGCCTGGAGCATTCCGATCAGGTTCATGAACTTGTAATGTCAGAAAATGGAATTGAGCTTCGGGAGTTAAAGGCAAACACCTCACATAACAAATCGCAGTGAAAAAGAAAAAATGGGAACTCAGGCTATATGTGGCCGGCCTGACCGGCAACAGCATCGCGGCTTTGAAAAACCTGGAGAGAATTTGCGAAGAAAAACTCAGGGGCGAATACTCAATTGAGGTTATAGATCTGCTTGAAAGGCCCGAGCTCGCAGCAGGCGACCAGATCGTTGCTGTTCCCACGCTTGTTCGCAAGCTTCCCGAACCAATAGTGAAGATCATCGGGAATCTTTCAAAGGAAGAAAAAGTGCTTGTGGGCCTTGATCTCAGACCTCCCGATTTTCAGCCCCCTTCCGCAAAACCCGGATAAAGGGTCATGCCACCGTCGACGAACAAAGTGGTGCCGGTAACATATTCCGACTCATCGGATGCAAGCCATACGGCAGCGCGGGCAATATCTTCCGGCTCTCCCAACCGGTTATACGGTATTAGCTCGAGCATTTTCTTTGCCTTTTCAGGATCTGACCAATATTCCTTGTTGATGGAAGTTTTAATGGCGCCGGGACCAATGCTGTTGATACGGATCATATGCGGAGCCGTCTCCTGGGCCATGGATTTCATCAGGAGCATCATTCCACCCTTGGATGCTGCATAGTTGGCTCGTCCCGCCCATGGAATTATTTCATGCACGGAACTTATACAAATTATCTTCCCGGCCGAAACGGAAACCTGCTCGTCAACCCCCCTTTTTTTGAATTCCGTGATTGCCAGCCTGGAGCACAAAAATGTGCCGGTCAGGTTCACATCGATCACTTTCTGCCATTGCTCAATACTCATCTGGTCAATGGGAGCATCCATCTGTATACCTGCATTATTGACCAGGATATGTATGGTTCCATAGGTTTCAATGGTTTTCCGGAACATTGCATCCACTTCTGCCTCCCGGCTCACGTCAGCCTTAAAACCCATTGCCTCGCCGCCAAAACTTTTTATTTCCTCAATGACTTCCCGGGTATCCTCCTCCCGGGAGTGATAATTTATCACAACATTTGCCCCTTCCCTGGCCAGATTTATGGCAATCGATTTTCCAATGCCTGAATTGGCCCCTGTAACAATGGCAGTCTGCCTTTTAAGGCGATAATAGCTTTGTGTTTTCATCCAAAGAGAGTTTGGTTTGTAAATATGATCACAATTGTTACTTCATAACCCTTTTTTCAGGTTCCGTCCTGATCAAAGCCTTCTTTCTGCAAGCAGGTCAAAAGACCACCTCCCTCCTCCCTTTATAAGCAGAAACAGGCTGCCCAGCCACATAGCAAAGTCAGTGCGCATTTCATGTGCCATGCTCCAGAACCCGTAGACCTGAAGTTCTCTCAATTCAAATGGCCCGAAGCTTTCCGCGAAAGCAATGGGAATCTTGGTAACAACGATTGCAACAGTCATGTTAATGATCATGGCAAATGCCGCAGGCCTGGTCAGCAGCCCTGTAAGTATTGCAATACCACAGAGGATCTCGAAAACGCCCACAAATGTGGCAGTCAGTTCAGGATTTGGAAACCCCATTCCCTCAAATCGGCCGGATCCCCTTAGTGCGGGATATAGAAATTTCTGTATTCCCTCAGAAAGGAAAACCCACCCCACCATGATCCTGATGATTATATTGGTCTTTTCGGGGCCTGTGGTAATAATTTTATTCATTATCATTTTCAAATAAACAAATGTTAATAAATTTAGTTTAATTTTTTTGTACTGATTTGAATCAATGGCCTTCTTGCCGGAGTTTTTAAGATCTGTGAGGATTGCGCCGCATGAAAACCCTCTGTTCAGATAGTTTGATAGTTTATTTAAAATGGAATTATTTCTTATCGCCTTCTGGCTTTTGGTGCAGCAATGCTTACATTTTTCTCAGGATTCGGACTGGGAACAATACTTGCCCTTGTTTGCAATTTTCTTCCCTGTCGAAATAGCAATAGCTCTTACGGCACTGGTACATCTTGCAAACAATCTTTTCAAGCTGGCGCTGGTATGGAAGGCCATAAACAAAAAGGTATTCATGCTCTTTGCCCTGCCAGCCCTCATAACTGCATTATTCGGGGCAATGGTACTAAATCTGATCAGCCGGGAAATTGTTTTATATACATATAATTTAGCCGGAAATGAATTTGAGGTTACATTACTTAGATTTGTAGTTTCTTTCCTGCTGGTAGTCTTTGCATTAATTGAACTGGACAGGCGGTTTGATAAGTTTGCAATGGGGAAAAGATTCCTTCCCCTTGGGGGTGCATTGTCCGGGTTTTTCGGTGGACTTTCGGGTCACCAGGGTGCATTGCGCTCAATGTTCCTGCTCCGCGCGGGCCTCAGTAAAGAAGGATTTATAGCTACCGGTATTGCAGCAGCCACGCTGATTGATATTTCAAGGCTCAGTCCCGGTAATTATGCCGCCCGCACAACGGGAAGTGGTTTTTACGGCTGCTTTAACTCATATTGAACCAGATTGATTTTAAAGTTCAAAATCACTAACTTTAATAATAATCAAAAGGCAACAAGTATAATACGTTATGCCAATAAACAGATTTATTTTCAACCACCAGTGAAGCCGGAATTGATAGTGCCGTTCACTTTAAATGTTCAAAACCGAATATGGTTGTGGTTGGATCATCAGACTGGTTACTGGCTTAAATATTCGCTGATTCTGATGAAAAAGACAAGCATTTTGAACATTCCAAACTCTTTGAGTTTTTATCGAATTCTTGTTTCCCCCCTCATATTATTTTTTGCACTCTCAGGGCAAGAAAGTCTTTACGCGTTTTTCCTGGTAATTAACCTTTTGTCGGATGTATTTGATGGTTATATTGCCCGGAAATACAGTATGGAGACGGAATTCGGAGCAAGACTTGATTCAGTAGCTGACATTTTCACATATTTGCTGGCTTTCACTGGTATATACATTTTCAAACTGGAAGATTTTCTTCCTCATTTGACCGGGTTTGTGATTTTTGCAATGATAATGGCCTCCACTCAGGTTCTCTCACTTTTCAGGTTCGGGAGATTACCAAGTTTTCACCTGTACTCCACCAAAATTGGCGGATATATTCAGGGAGCATTTTTCATTGTGCTTTTTACCTATGATCTTGTAATACCGTTATACTATTTAATGATCAGCTGGGGCATTATGTCAGCAATTGAGCACATTACACTACAACTCATCCTTACCCGGATGAGGTCCAATGTAAGAGGTCTTTACTGGATACTCAAAGAAAAAAGACAGTAACCTGGTTTTCTCCCAGCCCCGGTACACAGAGCATTTTTAGGTGCATTCCCTTATTATTCGTATATTTATTATATCTTAGTAAACACATTAACCAAAATGGCATATTTACAAAGGGATTACTGGCTGAATATTCCGGAGAAACCCCCATCAGCCTTCGTCAGACAAAATAACATGAATTTCTCATCCAAAAACTATTGCAAAACGAGATAAAACAATACATGTGAAATCGACATGGGGGTTTGACCTGCAGTCGATCTCATAATCAGTGTTTTTAGCTTTTTAACCTTAAACCTATAAAAATTTCCAGCAGTCTGAATGAAAATAGAATTAATATGATATTTCACTCCCCATTTCAACTAAGTTATCTCTGGTTGCCCGTGATAGGATTGCTTGTTGGCCTGGTGGGTTCGATGGTAGGCGGAGGCGGAGGATTTGTTTTCCCGCCAGTCCTTATACTGTTTTTTAAGGTTCCCGCCCAGATTGCGGTTGCTACTTCACTTGCAGCTACACTTCCCATATGCCTGCTTGGCGCAGCCGGGCATTACAACAATGGCAATCTGGATGTGCCAACAGGACTCCGTTTCGGCCTGGCAGGCATTGCCGGAGCAGTGGCCGGGACCCTCATTACCGGCATGCTTACTCCTGAACAGCTGAAAAGCACTTTTGGCGCGTATATTATCCTGCTTGCCCTTCTAATGATATTCAACAATCTCCGGGCTAACAGGAAAACAAAAAAGACGTTCAAAAAGAACACAGTCTCCCGTTGCGGGAAAATGATCCCAAAAGGCTCCTTATACGGATTCACCGGGGGGGTTATAAGCGGAACATTTGGTACAAGCGGGACCGCGCCTGTCCTTGCGGGCCTGTTTGCAATTAAGCTGCCGCTGAAGCTCATAGCCGGCACTTCCTTAATGGTGATTTTTTTTAATACTTTTTCAGCGCTTACGGGCCATTTAATTCTGGGTGTGATTGACCTGACACTGGTATGGTTCCTTACCACAGGCACTATAATAGGTGCATATGCCGGACCAAAACTGACAGCGGTTATGAATTTAGGAAAAAGAGAGGTACTTATCAGGAAAGCGTTTGTTTTCATTATCCTTGTTTTCGGGATTATCATGTTAGTTACCTGAACATTATCATCCTATGGTCATAAAAAACATGAAATGATTGTTACGATTTATCTTTTTATTCTGACTTATTTTATTCTGGGCGGACTCTGTTTCTATTACATTTACCGCAATAAGGAAGCACATATAGCAGCCAAAAATCGTGTTAAGTTTATAAGCTATTTTATTATCATCCATATCCTTTTTTTTAGCATAATTTTTAACCCCATGGTATTTTATTACCTGGCTTTACTGATTATCCTGGGCAGCCTGGCAGATATGATTAAACTTTTCCGGCAGTCAGGTTATGCCAAAAAAGGTTTTTTCACCTTCTCACTGCTTTTATTTATAGTTTTTAGCGGCGGGTTCATCTGTTTCAGCCGAATGGACAAAAACCTTGTCCTTTTCACTTTTCTAATTGTTTCTGTTTTTGATGCATTCAGCCAGATAAGCGGACAGTTGCTGGGCCGCAACAGGCTATTCCCTTCGGTCAGCCCCGGAAAAACCCTCGAGGGTTTAATCGGCGGAGCGCTAATTGCCATTGCCAGTGCATACATGTTAAAAGGGCTTGCAGGGATAAGCAGTCTTAATACTTTTCTGCTGGTATCGGGCATTATTTTATTTGCATTTACAGGTGATGCGGTTACTTCGCTGTATAAAAGAAAATACCGGGTAAAGGATTTCAGCAATCTCATTCCTGGGCACGGAGGTTTTCTTGACCGTTTTGATAGTCTTGTTGCTGGAGCTACATTCATTACAATACTTGATTTTCTGGGAATTTAGGGAATTTTTCCAGGGAGAACTGTTTAAAAGGCAAGAAGGAAATGAACAATCAAATTGGTTTAACATTAGTGTTCCTGGTCGCTTTTTTATTGCTGCTTGTCTTCAATGAAATGGTTTACAGGAGACTGCATCCGAAAGGTGAAATTACACGGAAACTGGCACATTTTCTTGCAACCCTGTCCACTATCACCTTTCCATTCCTGTTTCACAGTCACCTCCCCGTTCTGATACTTGCAGTGATATTCTTTATTTTGCTTTTTATCAGCCGGAAAGGTCATCACCTGAAATCAATACACGACATCGACAGAAAATCACTGGGCAGCTATCTGTTGCCGGTGTCCATCTACCTTACCTTTCTTATTTCATATTTACTTGATAATAAGTTCCTTTTCATCCTCCCCATGCTTGTGCTTGCAATTTGCGACCCGGTTGCAGGAATTCTCGGTATGAACCTGCAGATCTATAACCACCGGATACATATTTTCAAATGGAAACTGAACAAAACCACTACAGGATCCATTTCTTTTTTTATCTCCTGCTTTATTATCAGTATAATTGCTTTGTATTTTCATCGCATGAGCCTTGATTCCACAACCTTCTGGTTGTCCCTGGTAATAGCAGCGGCAGGAACCATTACCGAAATGTTCAGCTGGAAAGGTTCTGATAATCTGTTAATACCAATGGTGGTTTTGTTTGTCCTGGTGGTTTTTCTCTGACAATTGACGGGTTCGCCACGATGAAATTTATTATCTTTCGTGTGTAAATATTGATTTGATTTTATCCTGACACACTATTCTTATTACCATGCAACTGATTTTCAAAGGAGAGGACATCCTTAATGTTCCAAATTCCATCAGCTTCTACAGATTAATAGCCTTTCCGGTTATCCTGGTAATGGCCCTTATGGGCTATGAACAATTGTTTGTGATACTTTTATGCATCAACCTTGTAAGCGATATCGCCGACGGATACATAGCGAGAAAGTTTAAACTTGTTACCCGTTTTGGTGCTGCGCTTGACAACCTCGCCGACATAGGAACCTATATCCTGGCGCTTTACGGCATATTTGCTTTCAGATGGACAGATATCCAGTCGCACGCCTGGTTTTTGTACCTTTTCCTGGCAGTCTTTGTCATAAGCTATATCGTAGCCTTTATAAAGTTTGGGAAAATACCCGGATTACACCTCTATTCGGCTGTAAGTGCCGGGTACATTCAGGGAACATTCTTTTTTGTTCTATTCGCCTGGGAATTTAACCAGTGGTTTTTCTACATCGCTATTGGCTGGGGTATTATCGCATATGTTGAGAAAATCCTGGTCCTGCTAAAATTGAATGATATAAAGCCCGGGGTAAAAGGCCTTTACTGGATGCTGAGAGACAGGCAGAATGAAAAATAAAATTCCTTTCCAAAAATCACCGGGTATCCTGCAATGGAAACAGGCAGGTTTTGCCCGGGTCAGGATCAGGTTGAACCTGAAGGAGCTTCGGTGGGCACTATTGTAAAATCTCCTTTCAGAAGATATCATGGAATGTGCCCTGTATGCGTGCGTTTACTGCTGGTTATGAAACCCCCACCAGCCTTCGGCAGACAAAATAAGATGAATAAACCATGGGGGTTTGACCTGCGGTCGATCTCACATGCAGTGTATTTCGCTTTTGGCAAAAAAAGGCTGATGTGACATTCATGAGAGTGAAATACTGAATACGAATACATTGCTAAGGTAAAATAAAGATAATAAGTACGATAACCATAATTTATTCGAATGAATCCCCATGTCACTGAGTGACACAAAAAGACATGAACAAACCAGGGGGATCCATACGAGTGAAATACCGAATATGAATTACATGCCTTAGTAAATATTTGAATATAAATTTGATAA
>SLJO01000216.1 GCA_007135095.1 Bacteroidales bacterium
TCCATATTTTTGAAAAAGGAGGGTGATCCATTTGAAAATGAATATTCTTAAGGATCTTAATTAGTTTTATTTTATGGATATCTCTGTTGTAATACCATTATATAATGAACAGGAATCTCTTGGGGAGCTTAGCGAATGGATAGAAAGGGTAATGCATGAGAATTCATTCTCTTATGAGATTATTTTTGTTGACGATGGTAGCACAGACAGATCATGGGAAATTATTAAAAATCTTGCCTCTGATAACGAATCAGTAAGAGCGATAAGGTTCAGACGGAATTACGGGAAGTCAGCTGCGCTTTATTCCGGCTTTAAGGTGGCTGAAGGAGAGGTGGTAATTACTATGGATGCCGATATGCAGGATGACCCCGATGAGATTCCGGAATTATATAATATGGTCAAAAAACAGGGATATGACCTGGTTTCAGGATGGAAAAAAAACAGGGATGACCCGCCGGGTAAAAAAATTCCCAGCCGATTTTTCAATTATACTGCAAGGATCGTTACCGGCATAAGCCTGAATGATTTTAATTGCGGGTTAAAGGCCTACCGGAATGAGGTCATAAAAAGAATAGAGGTATACGGGGAAATGCACAGGTATATCCCCATCCTGGTAAAGAATGCCGGTTTTACAAATATCGGCGAAAAAGTTGTAAGGCACCGTAAACGAAAATACGGGGTGACTAAATTCGGCATGGAACGTTTTATAAATGGATTTCTGGATCTTCTTTCACTAACCTTTGTTTCAAGATTTGGAAAAAGACCAATGCACCTGTTCGGCAGCCTGGGTACACTAATGTTTTTGTTCGGCTTTATTTCAGCCGTTTACCTTGGAGGAATGAAGCTTATGCTGCTTAGCCAGGGAATCAGGGCTCCCCTGTTAACCGATAGCCCGTATTTCTACCTTTCTTTGACTGCCATGATACTGGGGACACAGTTATTTCTTTCGGGGTTTTTGGGTGAACTGATATCAAGGAATTCTCCTTTTAAAGACACATACGAAATAGAACAGCAGATAAATATACAACCTTGAAGATCATCCTTATAGGTCCTTCCTCTCCTTTCAGGGGAGGCATAGCCAATTTCAATGATTCTCTTTTTGCCGCCCTGGATAAAAACCATTCGGTCAGTATTGCCGGGTTTTCCTTGCAATACCCTTCCCTTTTTTTCCCCGGTCATTCTCAGTACGAAAAAGGGAGCACTCAAGTCATCTCCGGATCAAAGCGGCTTATAAATTCTATAAATCCCTTAAACTGGGTTTCTGCTGCCCGGAAAATTGCCGGACTAAAGCCCGACTGCATTATTGTGCACTATTGGATGCCTTTTTTTGCTCCCGCCCTGGGAACTGTAATCCGGCTGGTGAAAAGGAAGCACCAGGTCAAAGTCATAGGGCTGCTGCATAATGTGAGGCCTCATGAAGGCATGATTGCAGGCCGCAGTCTAACCACTTATTTTTTGAAATCCTGCGACGGTAATATCGTAATGTCATCAGTAGTGCTTGATGAATTAAAGAACGCAGGAATAAAAAAACCGGCTAAGTTAATTCCCCATCCCGTCTATGATTTCCTTGGAGAACCTGTCTCAGGAAAGGTCGCATATAACAGGCTGAAACTTGACCCGGATCAGAAGCATCTGCTTTTTTTTGGTATAATCCGGCCTTATAAAGGACTGGATCTTTTGCTTAAGGCTTTTGCCAGTCCCACGCTCAGCCATTTAGACCTCAAATTGCTTGTTGCAGGCGAATTCTATGAGAGTAAAAAAAAATATCTTGATCTGGCAAAGCAACTCGGACTGGATAAGAAAATCCTGTTTACCGGAAATTTTGTTCCAAAAGAGGAGGTGGGCAGTTATTTTGCAGCAGCCGATCTCGTGGTTCTCCCTTATTTGTCGGCTACCCAGAGCGGCGTTACCCAGATTGCCTATCATTATAATAAACCTGTGGTTGTAACAAATGTTGGCGGATTAAATGAGGTTGTGACCCATGGCAGGACAGGCTACGTTTGCGAGAAAGATCCCGATACAATAGCAACGGCAATTGCCGACTTTTTCGACAATAACCGATCGGTGGAGTTTATCGAAAATATAAAAACTGTAAAAAAGAAATTCTCCTGGGATGCAATGGTTAAGGGTATCGAAGACCTCGCAGCTGAAATCCCCTGAAGGCCGGGTCATCTTGTTCACCGGTTGGATTTGACACCTATTGTTGCCAACCGTTAGGCTGTTTGCCGCCTGGCAGAGTTCATCATAACAATGCCAATCACCAACACAGCAACGCTTACTATCACTGGTGTCCAGTTGGCTGTGCTGGCAACAATTTCAACTCCCAGAAAGGAAACTGATTCTGACTCCTGAATTGCCTGGACCCCGAAAGTAATTGTGCCGACAATTCCCAGAACTAATAAAACAATTCCTGCTATTCTCATAATAATTTTTTTTAATTTCTATAAACACTTCAGATGCATTAACTACTATTTTCCTATTGCCTTAATTATTTTCACGATGGCCCAGATTACAAGGATAACTATAATGGCTCCGATTAATCCGGCCCAGAAGCCGGCTTCAAATATGCTTTCAATTGCTGAACAGCCACTGATTATGGTTGTAGTCAGCAACAGTATGGCCATCAAAATCTTTTTGAAAATTTCCATTTTTTCTTGTTTTTGATTTATTAAACATTGTTTTTCCTGACATCAACAGCTGTCTTTTACAGGATTGTTTAAAACCTCAGAGCAATAGAAACATATGCAACCATATTCCCCGCATCACCCAGGAGCGTTTCAGATATATCATTTTCCCTGGTTACCCTTGTCAGACCAAAACTCTGCCGACATATCTGCAACATTGAGCCCGCCTTTTATTCCCGGTTCAGTCTGGCTGGTTTGCCGGCCATCAAGCGATGCACCCGAATTCAATAATAACACAACCAGTAGCGCTGTTAGTCTCTTCATGGAATAATGTTGATTAAAAGACTGGTATGTGATATCCGGAAGATTCAATCCCGTTAAAAACAAGCCGGCCGAATATTTTAATACCTGCCTCTGATTACGGAGATCAGAATAGAAATAACTGCCAGTACTAAAAGGATATGGATCAATGCGCCAACTGAGTAAACAAAAGCTCCTAACAGCCATCCTATTATCAGAATAACTGCGACAATATAAAGTATTCCCCTCATAACATTTACATTTTGTTTATTTCTGCCTTGAGTTCATCTTTTGATTTGCCGGTCTTTTCCTGAAGCCTTCCAAGAAGTTCATCTTCCTTTCCTTCAACATAGGTGAGATCATCATCGGTTAAATCCGCATAATTCTGCTTTAGCTTGCCCTTTATCTGGTTCCAGTTTCCCTTAATCCTTAAATTGTCCATAGCACTTGATTTTTTATTTTATTATTTCTCTTTAGATATCTGGATAATGCTATGTTAGCCGGGAATTTCATGCCATATTATTAAAACAGCGGCTTTTATGCTAATTGCCTGGCAAGTGAATTAAAAAACAGGTATTTAGCCACAAGTCAGGGTGTTTTATCGATAAACGCGGTCGGGAATTAAATACTCATAATCGGGTAAAAAGTCTACATTTTTTCATTTACATGCCTGGACCGTATTCCTGTGCATCCATCAGATACGTATGCAGAGTATTACCATTATGATATTAAGCCAAAAGATTATGCTGTTCAGATTGAGATCAGCGAGAAAGATAATAGCGAATGATCCGGCAACGGGAATATTCAATATCTTGCCTGATGTATGGATTTCGCCTTTATATAATGCCTGCCTGGTATTTTTCGGTTAACATCCCTGCGACAAATTTGTCGACGGGAAAACTTAAATCGCCGGTTTTCAGCTTTTCCAGATTTTTCCATCTGAATGACTGGCTGCCATCTTTTGTTCCTTTAAAATCAAGGGGTTTGTCTGATACCGGAAACAATATTTTCCCCGGAATTCTTATCCTGTAATATATGCTTATTAACTGATGGTTTTCCAGGAACATGGCTTTCTGGAAAAACCCCGTGGTATAAAAGTGACTTATTATTTCAGCTGGCTGACCAAATTCCTCAATCGCTTCACGCCGCATGCAGTCTTCCGGGCCTTCTCCGAACTTTAATCCGCCTCCCGGGAATTTTGTCATTTCTGTATTAAACCTGTACTCATCGCTTAACAGGATTTCTTTCTGATCATTGATCAGCAGGCCGTAGACCCTGATTGTGAATTTGCCGGGTTCAACAGTTTTATGCATAGGTTTTATGAATGTTATTATTTACTTTTCAGCCATTATCCCCGTCCGGTTTTCTATAAACGCCCTTATTCCTTCCTTATCACCGGGATGGAACCATTCTGTTTCCCTGTCGCGTGCCAGCCAGGTGAGTTGCCTTTTTGCGTACCGCCGGCTGTTTCGCTTGATAAGCTCTATTGCTTTTTCCATGCTTGTGTTGCCCTCCATATAGTCAAACAGCTCCTTGTAACCTACCGTGTTCAAGGCATTTAGATTCCTGAAGGGATACAGGCCTTTTGCTTCAGCCAATAATCCATGCCTGATCATTTCATCTACCCGCCTGTTAATTCTTTCGTATAGTTCTTTCCTGTCAAGATTAAGGCCAATTTTAACGATGCCGAAATTTCTTTTCTTTTTTTTCCGGAGGAGGAAGGAAGAATAAGGCCTGCCTGTTATCAGGCATATTTCCAATGCTTTCAGCATCCGTTTCGGGTTTTTAAGATCAACAATCGCATAATACTCAGCATCCAATTGCTTCAATTGCTGCCTTAGCCATGCAATCCCCTTTGAACGGTATTTTTCGGCCAGCTCATTTCTTAAGCCGGGGTCTACGGCAGGCAGGTCATCAATCCCCTTGCATACGGCGTCTACATAAAGGCCTGATCCGCCTGCCATAAAAACAGGATTTGTTTTTTTAAATAATGTTTCAAGCAGGGCAAGTGATTCCATCTCAAACATGCTTGCATTGTAATAATCATGAACTGACAGGTTGCCTATGAAATAGTGCTTAACCTTTTCCAGCTGTTCCGGTTCGGGGACTGCAGTGCCTATTCTCATTTCCCTGTACATCTGGCGGGAATCGGCCGATATTACAGGGGCTCTGAAGCGTGATGCGAGATCTGTGCAAACGCTGGTTTTGCCAACTCCCGTTGGCCCGGTAATTACAATAAGGTATGGCCGGGTTGTCTCCTGTGGCTGGTGGTCATTCTCCATTAACGTGCATATCGGGAGGATCGGCATCATCGATTATTAATTGTTCCGGCGGAACTCCTGCCCCTGCAACACAACGTGGATAGCCCCTGCTTTCTCTACAGGGTGTAATTGAAATAAGCTCAATAAAGAATGCCCTGTCGGAAAAAAAATCAAAAACATAAAGCAGTCGCTGAGTTACATTGAAAACTAATTCAGATAAAAGGGTTCTTTCCATTGTTATGACAGGCTTAAAGGTATCTTCTGTCATGTCAAAGAGATTAATTTCCAGTCCCTTTTCCCAATTGTTATCGGCCAGGTAGAATGAGGCCAGCTGATTTTTGTCATATTCCAGTTCGTCCTGGATTAAGTTATGGAGATCATAAAAGGTCTGGTCTTTCCTTATTTCAAAGTCCCTGAAAAAAGGCTGGTTGCCTTTGCCAATAAGTCTGAATCTAAACAGCATGGGCCATTATAGCTTTAATAAGAATTCCATTGTGTCGATATTATCTGCATATTCATTAAGAGACGGCTCCTGGGCTTTTCCAAAATGAATAAGATTTTTTGCCAGACCGGGTTTCCCGGCAATACATTGTAGTTTTTCCCGGTCCCTTATTGCTATATCAAGGGCTTCAAGGGTGCTGCCCACTTTTTCATAATTCATGACTGTCACAGGCGAGGCAAGTGAGCTTGCCTCCCTTAAAATCAGGAAGCCCGTATCGATATGTGGAACCTGGTCAATCAGGTGAACAGCTCTCTGATACTCATAATTATTCGCCCAATGATTATGGTCTGCCAGGTGCCGGTAATCATTAAATGCTTCAATCAGGGGAACGAAATCGTAATCCGCCGGCACAAATATCTTGGAAATGCTTCTGCATCCAAGGCCGAAATATCTGAAAACATCATCCGAAAAACCCTTAAGTTCATCTGCGGTTTCCGATCCGTCCAGAATCGCTGCAGAATTACGGTTTTTCCTTATTATATTGGGATATTTCCCAAAATAATACTCGAAATACCTGGAAGTATTATTGCTTCCTGTTGCAATAACTGCATCGAAATCCTTAATCCTGCCTTCTTCAAACCGGATTTTGCCCTCATTATCACTGTTGAGGAAGCATATTATTTCAGCTACGATTTTCGGCAGATGCTCATCCTTTACCGAAAGCTTTGCCAGAACATTATGACCTGAAAGCAAAACACAAAGCATATCATGAAAGCCTGCCAGGGGTATGTTTCCGGCCATTATCAGGGCAACTGTTTTTGGACTTTTCCTGAATCCTGGTATTTCATAATGACTAAGCCAGCTTTCCAGGTCTTCAGCGTTCAGCAATTTTCCAATGCTGCCCAAAGCAAATCGTACATTATCATCTGTAAACCATGGATTATGTATGTGGCTGCTTGATATTACCGATTCCAGTGGCTGGAAGAACCTTTCATTAAGTTCTTCCAGCCAGGGTTCTGCAAAATTGCTATTTTCAGCCTTACTGAATTGCTTGAGAAATATCCCCAGTTTTACAAATGTTTCAATCTTATCTTTCTGTGCCATAAAAAGGATCGGGTCCGGGTGTTTTAGTAGCAGTTTTAAAAATTATTGAATATGTTATCCCAGGGGATAAAGGGTATCAGGCTTGTACCAATTGCAAGTCCGAAAATAATTGATATTACCAGGATCAAAACATATAAACCTGATAATATAGTGCCTATCAGGGCGCAGATATAACCTGCATTAAGGTTTTTGTAGGAAGAAACAGAATAACGGCCGGGCTCTTCCCTGTAAAGTTTTTTGGATTTTGTTCCAAGTATCAGTCCGATGACACCCATTATAAGCCCTATAAAACCCAGGCACCAGCAGAAAATAATAGAAAGTATTCCTATCACAAGAACTGCGGTTGAATTGGGCAGCGGTTCCTTAACAATAATTTCTTTGTTGGTAAGGTTTTCCTCAGGAGGTGTAATTGTTTCACTCATAATTATAAAATTAGTGGGTTAATAGCCTATAAATATAATGCAAAACCATTATAAGGGCATTAATTATAAATAAAATCTTCAGTAACATAGCCCCCCTTTGCAATTTAAATATTAAATGGGTGATGAGCATGACCACAAGCAGCATACTCGGGAACAGTGCAGGATAAAGTGCCAGTGATTCAAGAATATTGCCTTTAAGCAATTCAATAAAGGACCTTTGCATCCCGCATCCCGGACATTCAACGCCCAGAAAGGTCCGGTAAAAACAGGGTTGTGCAACAGATTCCAGCCAGTTTGCAAATTTTTCCAGCAATGGGTTAATTTTTGCGGAAAATTAGATAATTGCCGGCAAAATAAAAAACTACGGAAAAGTATTTTTACGTAGTTTTTCGGTGTGCCGTGCATGATAAATAACTTGGTGGTGAAAGTCCACTATGGGGGTTCATAATCGCCAACCATTAGCTACGGGCAAGGGTGTCCATCGCGAGGTGGAATCTGAAGGAA
>SLJO01000270.1 GCA_007135095.1 Bacteroidales bacterium
ACTGGGCTGTAACAACGCGCCCAGTCATGACGTTATCCCTGTCAGGTTTTATCATCATCCAATCCCCCTGGTATTGATTATTAAATCTATGCCCTCTGAGACCACCCCATCCATGTGTATAAACTATGCTTTTTAGTCTTTCAAGCAAATCATCGGATACATATGGTCTTCCGTCGGGTAATCGTTCTCCTTCCCATCGTGAAGTCAAAGAGATTATGTAATCGCGGTCCATTGCAACCCTGTTAAACTGGGCATTCATGCTAATTGTAGTGCAGATTAAACCTGCAGCTACCAAAAAAACAGTTAGATTAATTTTTGTTTTTCTCATGGTTAGATTTTTTAAAGGTAATCCTAGTTATTATTGAATATATTCCAGTCTATACTTCCCGGCAGCATGTAGAATTCAGGTGATAACAGAATCAGAAAAACAACCTGTAAGCCAGGATAAAATTTCTACCCGGCATTAGCACATTCCTGTCCCTAATCCTGGAAAGATGATCACGGTAACGTTCATCAAGAATATTATCCACCCGAAAAACTATGACATGTCTTGCCGCTGAATTAATCCGGTAACCGGCAGACAAACCAAAAAGGGTATAACCATTTGTGGCGCCTTCGCCGGGTGCAACTCTTCTCTGGCTGTCAGCAGAATGCATATTGCCACCGATCCATGCCCGGCCCATGTTATATTCGATATTACCCATTAGTCTGAAGGGAGGGATAAAAGGCAGGTAAAAGCGGCCATTGTTCAGCCTTCTGCTATCTACATAATCAGCACTGATTGTGATTTTCAGGTTGTCAGTAAGACTCATTAGAGCAGAAAGTTCACCTCCAGTAAGTCTTGCCTCATCACCCTGATACTGGAAAACAGGATACCCCGAAACAGGGTCAACTTCCCCGGTTGGCTCGAAAATTATGTAATTCCTGAAATAATTTACAAATCCTGCAACCTCAAAATCAATGATGCCGTTTGTCCACCGGATAAACAGATCTATCCCCTGACCTGTTTCAGCCTTTATGTTTGGATTGCCAATTTCATAAACACCCAATCCAAGATGTGCCCCATCGGCAAACAGCTCTTCCACAGAAGGGTTACGGTGAGACCTGGCAAACTGTCCGCCAATTTCCAATTCCTCAACAGGCCTGTGGTTAAAACCAAAAGATCCGGTATAAGTAAATCCGTTCCTGTTGCTTACGATTTCGGGAAACGACTCGTTAGCCATGGCTCCGGTGTGCTGGGCATCAAACCTTAGTCCCGCCTGGAGCCTGATGGTTGCCGAGAGCGGGATTTCCTGGAAAGTGAATACACCAAGATTCATTCTTAGCTCGCCGGGAGTATATGCCTCAGATCCTCTGACATCGAGTCGGTGCCCGTGAAGGTTAAATCCGACCGCCCCGCGGTCGAAAAATTCAAACGGTTTATGCTGCATTGTATATGTTGTGCTTAAAGCATATTTATTGTATTCAAGCTCAACATCTTCATTTATTATTCCATTCTCAAGCTCATATTCAATTTCCTGCTGAAACATATGTGTCGCATTGAAACGAAGCTGACCGCGATCAAAGAAACCACTGTTCCTGAAATTCACCCGGCCCTGTAATGCGTGCCGCTGAACTTTGATCTTCACCCCCTCATCAGGATCATTAATGTTTTCGGGAATTTCATATGCCATATCCGAGAGTGAATAACTTATCCCTCCTGTTGAACGGCCGTTATTGTAACCTATTCCCAGAGACCCGTCAATATTGCTCATTGATGTGCCTTTTAGAATACCCTCGGGAGTCGTTATATCGGAGGTGCGCCTGTGTGAGAACCTGCCGGATGCAGCCCAATTGTCATTGCCGTATGTATACCGGCCGAAGCCTGCACCCATGCTGTTCATTGTAGCTCCCTGCAGGGATATAACTCCTGAAGAGCCTATATCCCAGCTGTCGGGGATATCTGTGGTCATAAGGTTGATAACACCTCCCAACGCACTGGATCCATAAAGAAGGCTGGCCGGTCCTCTTACGATCTCTAGCCTGTTCGCCACCAACGGATCAAGGGAAATAGTGTGATCGGCAGATGTTTCGGAAATATCGCCCATCCTTTCCCCGTTTTCGAGGACAAGTATCCTGTCGCCATCCATTCCCCTTATAACAGGCCTGGCAGGTGCTGACCCCATCGATCTCATCGCTACTCCGGGCTCGCCATTTAGCATTTCTCCGAAGGAAACCTCTGCCATTCTCTGAAGATCCTCACTCATATAAGCCATATCGGGCTGGTACCTGAAACCGCTGGCTGTTGGTGAAGCAGTTATAATAACCTCATCCAGATCCACTCCCGTATAGGAAATCTCAATATTCATTTCAAGGGTCTGATTCGAAGAAATTTCAAATTCAACCGATTTAGATTCATATCCCATACCTTTTACCACAAGGGTGTGTTTTCCGGGCGTAAGGTTTGTAAGAATATAATGCCCTGAGGCATCGGTAATGGTCCCTATTCTGGTTCCTTCAATAAATACATTGATAAAAGGAATATGCTCCCCGTCTTCGGCATTCACCACATGTCCGAAAACATTGGCATCAGTTTCCTGATTAATTATACCAGAAAGATAAATGGTATTCAAAAAGATTGTAAAGAAGAACAAGAAACAGATTTTTGTAGTTCTGTAGCTTAAAAGAGATTGCTTATCAGGGAACATACTTACATCAAGTATTATCAATAATAAAGGATTACAGGATTAATTTAAATACATTCTTTAATGGTTGTTCAAATTATGAAACCTTTCATATATTTCAAATCCCATACGGCCATTATGATAGGGGCCGATCCAACCGTCACCTTTTCGGGCGTTTGGGCGGGGCGTACCATCTGCATCAAGGTTTGCATACCAGCCGCCATGTTCCCTGTCAATCATATTGTCTCTCACATATTCCCATACTCCAATGGCAGCTTCAAGAAATTTCCTGTCCCGGGATATCTCGTAAGCATTTATAAATCCTACGACGGCTTCTGACTGTACCCACCAGGAAAGATTATCGCGATAGCGGTCTTCTCCAATTTTTTCATAGATCATCGCTCCATGCGGATTCATTCCTTCTTCCAGCTGCACCTGGGCAATCTTAACTGAGGCTTCCTGGATTTTCCTTATGAGTTCAGGATCTTCAAGAACCTGCCCTGCCTCATCAAACAACCATGCAAATTCTATATCGTGACCATATGAATCATAACGCCCGTAAACGGTCCAGTCCCTTTCAAAATACAATTCCAGATGGTGTGTTTCAGTGTTAAGGATATGGTCCCAAAAAACATCGATCATCTCATGCATTTTATCTTCCAGTTCAGCATCCGGCCATACCCTGTAAAGGTTGGTATAGGCTTCAAGCAGATGAAGATGGGTATTCATCGATTTAGAACGTCCGGAGGCCATACCTTGTCCGGGTACAAATTTCCAGTCAGTCGTAAATGCCTCCAGATAGCCGCCGTATAAAGGGTCATAGGCGTGTTCTTCCAGCAGATGAAATATTTGAATAGCTTTATTGAGGCTCTCCTCGTTCCCAGAGATCCGGTAGTATTCGGAAAATGCATAAATAGCAAAAGCCAAACCATAGGTCATTTTGATTGAATCCCTTACTGTGCCATCTGCATTGAGCTGCCAGTGGACGCCACCATTTTCCTCATCCCAGAAGAAGTTGGTCAGATAATTGTATGCACGGTGTGCCAGTTCAAGAGATTCATCATCGCCGAATATGCGGTAAGCAGCCGAATAAGTCCACAAATAACGGGTAAACAGCACATTATGTTTGCCTGCATCAGTAATGCCGGCACCATCGTATGCTATAGCTCCATAAAACCCCTCATTGGGATCATCCGGATCAACTGAAAAATTTTTCCAGAATGGCAATAAATTTTCCTGCAGATCAGCTACTATCTCTTCCCTGAGTTGAATAAGCAATTGCTTCTCCTCATAGGGGAATTTATGATCGTTATTGCAACCGCATAAACCGGCGGATAAAAAGAGGGGTAATAAAATAATTCGCATGACAAATAACATTCCCCTCAGAGCAGTCGATCCCTGGCGAATATATCTCTTTTGAGAAAGGGCTGTTTTATTTTGCATATTTTTGATAATTAAATTCTTTTTAAGGATATAGGTGAATACACCCGCCTGCAAAATTTGGCAATAAGAGCGGTTTGGTTTGCCGTTCTTATTGCCAATTCTCCTTAATTAACTCCAAATCCTGTCGTGAGAACCGTGCCTGTCCCATTCAGGGGTTGGCTCAAAATAACCATACTGGGAAAAAGCGGGATGAAGGTGCTTTCTGCATTCATCTTCGTTCAATTCGATACCCAGGCCGGGAGCTTCAAGCGGAACATTTGCAAAACCATTGTTATCGTAGAAAGGCTTTGGATTGGGGCCAGTCATGATAACCAGATCATTATAATAGGGTTCATCAACAGAGTGGTGCTCCAGGCAGAGAAAATTCTGGGTGGCGGCAGCACAGTGTACGCTGGCCATTAAGGTAACGGGCATGCCTGCCATGTGAAGGGCCATGGCTATACCGTTCTCCTCTGCATAATCTCCAATTCTCTTGGTTTCCAGAAGTCCGCCCGAGGAACCAAGATCCGGGTGAATTATATCCACTGCGCGCGCATCTATAAGCTCCCTGAATCCTCCATTCAGGGCAAATATATCTTCACCTGTCATGGTAGGGGTTTCAATGGCTTCGGTAATTCTTTTCCACTGGTCTGTATACATCCAGGCAACCATATCCTCCAGGTAGGAAAGCTTGTATTTCTCCAGTGCCCTGCCAAGGCTTATACAGTTATTGTAATCGAAATGCCCGAAATGGTCTAATCCCAGAGCCATTTCCATTCCTATTATGCTGCGGGCTCTATCCACATATTCCACAAGCATGTCTATTCCTTTGGGCGTAATCTGAATTTGAGTATGAGGATGTAATGCATTGCCATAGTTCATATACTGCTCCAATGACCCTGGTCTGCTGGTGTGAGCATACTGCCCCAGGCCACCGGGTAAATTTTTCCAAAAATCCGCATTTACAAGTGTATCAGGCTCATTCGCCAACAATCCAATCCCAAGATCCATTTTAATCCATGAAAATCCCTGTTCCAGTCTCCTGTTCATAGATTCCCTGAATCTCTGTTCATTTCCAATGCCCGCGGTATCAGCATACATCCTGACTTTGTCACGGTATCTTCCACCAAGTAATTGCCAGGCAGGGACATTCCAGACCTTTCCGCACAGATCCCACAGGGCCATCTCGACTGCACATACGCCACCGGCAAGACGACCATGGCCGCCAAATTGTTTTATAACTTTCCACACCTGCTCGACATTACATGGGTTCATCCCTACAATGCGGCTTTTAAGCAACAGGGCATAGCGTGGATCGGCATCATCCCTTACCTCACCGTATCCGTAAATTCCCTGATTGGTATCGATGCGGATAATCGGATTATGGCCTCTTACCCTGAATACAGCAACACGCATATCGGTAATTTTCAAGTCGGAGGGACTGGAATTTCGCTGAACTTTAGACGTGACGTTGGCCATTGTATCGCCAACAGACATTCCCATGAAAGCCCCCAGGGAAATTCCTCCCAGAACTGTTTTTTTAAGAAAGTTCCTGCGATCTTCAGTAGTGGAGGGACTCGCTAACTCCGACTTAATTTTATCCGCATAAGCTTTGTCGTCACTCCTGCTTTTTTCAATAATATTCTTTAAAGTACTTTTCATAAAGTTGGCATTTTGGTTAATTTTGAAACTACCACCACGTACGGGTTCTCTCCATATTTAATTTCCTGGTCTGCCTGTATCAACAAAAAGAAAGCAATTCTCCGGTTTTTCCATAACCGGAGAATGCTGCATCAATAGTTTTCCTTTCAAGTTGTTGACATCAATTTCGGAATTTAAGGAACCGGCACTTTAGGGAATTACGATGTACTATAACCAGCAAATCAGGTTTGCCCGACATCGTGATTGGCTTTTCCCGAAAAACTCCAAATTCTGTCGTGAGACTGTCTGTTGTCCCATTCAGGGGTAGGATTGAAATAGCCATATTGCGGAAATCTCGAAACAACACGTTCTCTGATCACATCCTCATTCAGCTCAATCCCTAAACCGGGTGCGTCAAGCGGCACATTGGCAAATCCATCACCAGTAATCATGGGCTGGCTGCCAGTCATGGTTACCTGACTTTCCCACCAGGGCGTATCGACATCATGATGCTCCAGGCAGAGGAAATTCTGGGTTGCTGCAGCACAATGAACACTTGCCATAAGGGTAATCGGGGAGTGTGCCTGATGCATTGCCATAGCAATACCGGCCTTCTCGGCATAATCACCAATTCTCTTTGTTTCCAGGAGCCCCCCCGAAGAACCAATATCGGGATGAACAATGTCTACGGCACGCTGGTCAATAAGATCCTTGAAGCCATCCAGGCCGAATATATCTTCACCTGTCATTGTAGGAGTAACTATAGCATCGGAAATCTTCTTCCACTGATCTGTATACATCCATGCGACCATATCTTCCAGATAAGCCATATTATACTTCTCCAGCCGTTGTGCAAGGCGTATCATGTTGTTGTAATCAAAATGTCCGAAATGATCAGCTCCAAGAGCAATGTCCGGTCCAACTATATCACGGGCTACTTTAACATAATTCTCAAGGAGGTCAAGACCGTGGCTGGTTAACTGGACCTGTGTGAATGGATGCAGTGCATTGCCATAGTTCATGTACTCCTCCGGTGACCTTGGTCCGCCTGCGTGTGCATACTGCCCCAGTCCGCCCGGTTGATTTCTCCAGAAATCTCCGTTTACAATTGCACCAGGCTCATCTCTTATCATATCAAGCATCAGGTCCATCTTCAGCCAGGTAAAGCCCTGCTGCTTCCTCCTGTTCAGGACTTCAGCAAACCTCTCGGGATTTGTAATAGAGGGTGTGTCTGCATAAAGCCTCACTTTGGTACGATACAAGCCTCCGCCAAGCAATTGCCATGCCGGTACACCCCAGGCTTTGCCGCAAAGATCCCACATCGCCATTTCTACGCCACAAACGCCGCCGGCAAGACGGCCATGGCCACCAAACTGCTTAATGATTTTCCATATCATCTCAACACTACACGGATTAAAACCTACAATGCGGCTTTTAAGCATCAGCGCATACCGGGGATCAGCTCCATCCCTCACTTCACCATAACCATAGATTCCCTGGTTTGTATCGACCCTTATCATCCTGCCCGCGACCCGTAAGTCGGTTATTCTTAATTCGGAGGGCCCTGAATTCCGGTTAACCCTGGATGTTGACTGAGCAATGGTATCTTCAATTGGCAATCCTGAAAAACCAGCCAGGGATATACCACCCAGGGCTGCTTTCTTAAGGAAACTGCGACGATCACTGGAAGTAGCCGGATGGGCCAGTTCGGCATGAATGGCATCTTTCTGTGCTTTATCATTGGCCTGATTTTTCTGAATGATTTTGTTTAGAGAATTTTTCATCTTGTTGAAATTTTAATTAATAGAAAAATAGTTAATAATGCGCGAATCAAAACAAATACTTCAATTCAAGTATGTGA
>SLJO01000083.1 GCA_007135095.1 Bacteroidales bacterium
GTCGGCCCCTTTACCCAGTTCTATATAAGAAAGCATTTTTGGCACAATGACAGCAGGAGAAACTGCAGCGATAATAAAACCAAGCATCCCCGCCTCTACGAGACTAATACCCAGCAGCCATGCTGCAACAAACATCACAATCGCCCCTTCAACGACAGCAGGAATAAACCCCAGACGAAGTGCAGGCATCCCAACCATCTTCAGCGTTTGCAAATTAAGTCCCAGTCCGGCGCGAAGCAGTATAATAACAAGGGCAACATTCCTTAGATCGGCTGAAACAAGCAGGATACTTTCATCAATCCAGTCGGCGCCATAGGGACCTATTGCCATACCCAGAAAAAGTATACCCAGGAAACCGGGAAGTCTTAATCTTACAAAAAGCTGGTGAGAAAATATACCAAGCAGAATTATTATTGCCAGACTAACTGCCATTTTATATCAAATTATCCTGCCTTCAGGAACTTTTAAAAAGGCGTTCAGAGGCGGGCAGCACCCTGATATCAATCGAAGCGTTCAATAATACTTTCGGTAACATTCACAATATGGTCACCCATTCTTTCGCAATGGGAAATTATATCGTTGTAAATAACCCCGGCATCGTACTTGTACTCCTTTTCCTTGAGCTTCTTGATATGTTCCTTTTTTAGCTTGTTGCGGAAACGGTTGATCTTATACTCCAAATCAATTGCCGAATCAACCTTTACATTGTGATAATCATCATCCAGGTTTTCGATCATGATATCCTGAGCCTGCTCAACAAGATCCAGCATCTTGTTGACGTTGTCGCGCATCTCGGGGGTGAATAATATATTCTTTTGCTTTTGCCGGTAAATGGCCCTGGATACATTCTGGCACGAATCGCTTATGCTTTCAATATTATCAATCAGCTTGAGCATGGTCTGCAGTCGCTGAGAGCCTGTGGGACTGAGATGCCCGCCTGAAACCTTGGTCAGGTAGGTGGCAATCTCTTCCTCCATCCTGTCGCTTATCTCTTCATATTTTTCAACCTTTGCAAAGAAAAACTCCACGTCGGCTTCCTTTTGGGCATTGAACAGGTTCCTGGCATAACCCATCATCTTTTTGGTGCGCCGTGCATAAACGGATATTTCCTTCTTGGCCTGGAAAAGAGAAAGTTCGGCCGTAGAAAGTATACCCGTGTTTATATATTTAAGCCTGAATTCTTCTTCATCTTCCACCCTCAGTGGTACCAAACGGGTAACAATCCTTGCTATAAGAGGGGCAAACCCCAGCAGCAGCGCTGCATTGGCCATGTTAAAAACTGTATGGAATACCGAGAGGGCAACGGGTATCCCGTGTGCCGTATCAAACGGGGAAGCAAGGCCCAACCCGACAAGGACCCTGTTTATTTCCCCGAGAAAAAGGTTGAAAATCAGCAATACCCAGAAAACCCCCACCAGGTTAAAGATAAGGTGCGCCCTGGCAGTTCTTTTTGCCGACACATTTGCAATTGAGGCAGCAATATTGGCCGTTATGGTAGTCCCTATGTTCTCACCCAGAACCATGGCAGCTGCCATATCGAACGATATCCAGCCGTTGTTGGTCATAACAAGGGTAAGGGCCATGGTGGCGCTCGACGACTGGATCACAAATGTCAGGATCGTCCCTATGGCCAGGAAAAGGAGGATGGACCATATGCCCATATCGGTATAGGAAGACAGGAAATACAATATTTCAGGATGTTCCTGTATATTCGGCAATGACTCTTTTAAAAACTCAAGTCCCAGAAATACCATTGCAAATCCGATCATAAGCTCAGCGATGGATTTTTTCTTTTTGGCCCTGGAGAACAGGAAAGGAAAGCTTATTCCAATAAGAGGAAGGGAAATATAACTGATGCTGAATTTAAACCCCAGGAGTGATATGAGCCAGGCTGTCACAGTAGTGCCTATATTTGCTCCCATTACAATTCCGATTGCCTGCAGGAGATTTATAAGCCCTGCATTAACAAAGCTTACCAGCATAACGGTTGTTGCGGTGGAGGACTGGACCAGGGCGGTTATCATAAAACCGGTAAAAATACCTTTTATGCGGCTCGAGGTCATTGCCGCAAGTATACCCCGTAATTTATCCCCTGCAACCTTCTGCAAAGACTCACTCATGGTTTTCATTCCGTAAAGGAAAAATCCCAGGGAGCCCAGCAGGGCAAGGAAATCTATAAAAGTATATTGCATTTCTTATTAAAAGGTGCTGGCCAAAATTAAAAGAATAATAGTTATTTTAAAAAAAAAACGTTCGCAGATTTGACAATTCTGTTCTATATGACTGTTTATATGGGCATTAACGGCAGTAAATAAATAAAAAAAAGATCTTGGAAATAATAAGTCACAGTAGTATTTTTACCCATGTTTTTCCCTGATGGCCCGCGCAGTTGCAATGTGGCAAAATTAATCAATGCCGAACCGGCAGGACACCGGGAAACACCGGCCCGGTGCAGATTACGGCTGAAGACAGGCCGTATAAATCTGCAGGACAACCGGAAAAAATCGACCCGAAAGCAGGATAACAACCAGGGCACCGGCACTGGATAAAAGGAAGTTGGATTTATGTTCACATTTATTGCAGGAATTATTCTGAGGAACAGAATTGTTTTTATTGCCGCTTTATTGATAATTACGGTTTATATGGGCTACAAGGCCGGGGATGTGAGGCTATCCTACGAGCATTCGGCCCTGTTGCCGGAAACAGACTCAACCCTGATCGAATTCAACCGTTACAAGGAAATTTTCGGAGAAGATGGCAATATAATGGTCATAGGCATAAGAAATCATAATTTCTTTGATTTAGGGCCATTGGCAGACTGGCTGGCAATGATGGATGCCCTTGGAAGGACAGAAGGGGTAAAATCGGCCATATCCATCACAGAAGCCTACAACCTTATAAAAAACAATCCAAAAAGGAGTTTTGAGATACACCCACTCAGGACTGGAGGCACACTTACGCCTGAGGCAGCCGACAGTCTCGGAGAGATGATTGGATCCCTCCCCTTCTACAGGGATTTACTTTATGAGGAAAAATCAGGAACTTATCTTATTCTTGTAACACTTGAAAAGGAATTACTGGCGTCAGGCCAGAGAAATAAGCTGATAACCGATATTGAGAAAGTAACAGACCGGTACGCCGGCAAGCATGGCCTGGATGTTCATTACAGCGGACTACCCTACATAAGGATCAAAACCGCAGAAAAGATCGAAGGAGAGCTATACCTTTTCATATTACTTGCCCTTGTTATTACAGGGGTCATCATGTTTCTTTTCTTCCGCTCCTTCAGGGTGGTCTTTTTTTCACTGCTTGTTGTTGCAACGGGAGTGGTATGGTCGCTGGGCACTATCGCCCTGCTGGGTTACGAGATAACACTGCTCACCGCCATGATACCGCCACTGCTTATTGTGATCGGCATCCCGAATTCTGTTTTCCTGCTGAACAAATATCATAACGAATTCCGGAACCACGGTAATAAGATCAAGGCCCTGCAGCGCGTCATACAAAAGATCGGTGCAGCCACCTTCCTCACCAATCTTACAACCTCTGCGGGATTTGCAACATTCATCTTTACAAGTACGCGAATATTGCAGGAATTCGGAATTGTTGCCTCTATCAACATCATGGGAATTTTTATCCTTTCATTGTTGCTGATTCCAATCATTTTCAGCTTTCTTCCCGAGCCCGGGGACAGGCATGTTAAGCACCTTGAAAACAGATATATTAAAAGGGTGGTCGGCTTGTTTGAATACCTTGCTGTAAACCATCGAATGAAAACATATTCAGTGACAGCAGTTCTCATTGTCATTGCCATTACAGGAATTTTACAGATCAAAAGCACGGGTTATGTTGTAGATGACCTGCCGAAAAATGATCCCGTGCATACCGACCTTATGTTCTTTGAAGAGCATTTCCGGGGACTCATTCCCCTTGAAATTTTTATCGATGCAAAGCGCCCCAGGGCAGCATTTACCCAGAGCACATTGCAGAATATTGATGATCTTCAGAGGGCTCTTGAAAAATACCCCGAACTATCCAGGCCCCTTTCCATTGCCGAGGCATTTAAATTTTCCCGGCAGGCATTCTTTAACGGAGCACCGCACCACTACCGGCTGCCGGGAAATACGGAAAGGAACTTTATTATGGCATATATGGGCGATCTGGCCGGGGATAATGATATGGCATCTTCTTTTGTTGACAGTGAAGGCAGGAATACAAGGATCAGCTATAAGGTAGCGGATGTGGGTACCGGGAAAATCCGGTTACTCGAGGAGCAGATCAGCAGGGAAATTGACAGCATATTCCCGGCCGACCGGTATGATGTAACAATCACCGGAGCAAGCATATTATCTTTCAGGGGAAACAAATATCTTATCCGCAGCCTCTTTACAAGTCTTCTGATTGCTATTGTGATAATTTCGAGTTTCATGGCATGGATGTTTTCATCAGCAAGGATGATGATTATATCCCTTATTCCCAACCTTTTGCCCCTGCTTATAACTGCATCATTTATGGGTTATTTCGGCATCCCCATAAAACCCTCAACTGTACTGGTGTTCAGCATAGCCTTCGGTATTTCGGTCGATAATACCATCCATTTCCTGGCCAAATACAGGCAGGAGCTTAAATCAACCGGCCTGGACATCATGAAATCTGTAAGAAATGCCATCAGGGAAGCCGGGGTGAGCATGCTGTATACCTCTATAGTTCTTTTCTTCGGGTTTGGCATCTTTTCGCTTTCGGGCTTCGGCGGCACCGTGGCCCTCGGGGTGCTTGTATCTTTCACGCTGCTCATTGCCGTAACATCAAATTTAATTTTATTACCTTCGATGCTGCTCTCGCTTGAAAGGATTATCATAAAAGGGAATTTCCAGGAGCCCCTGATGCATATATACGAAGAAGAGGCCGGTGACATCGAAGAGCAGCACGAATCACCGGGGCATAAGAACGAGAAAAAAGGAGTTGAAATCCGTAAAAATTGAATACCCGGGCCCATGGCAATGCAAAACATTGAAAAACTTCGGGAGATTATTGACAGGGAAATAGAACAAATGGAACTGGCTTCCCGCCGGCCAAATGAGCTATACCTTCCTGTTGATTATGTCCTGTCCAACGGAGGTAAACGACTCAGGCCCGTGCTTTCGCTATTGGCCTGTGAACTGTTCTCAGGTAACCTGGCCTCCGCCATCAAGCCTGCTGCCGCAATTGAGGTGTTTCATAATTTCACCCTTCTTCATGATGATATAATGGATAAGGCCGATATAAGGCGGTGCAGGCCCACAGTACATAAAAAATGGAATGAGAATACCGCCATACTTTCCGGTGACGCCATGATGGTGCTCTCCTACAAGCTGATTGCTGCCGCGGAAAGGGAAATACTGCCTGTCCTGCTCGGTGTTTTCAACAGGACTGCCCTGGAGGTGTGCGAGGGCCAGCAGATGGATATGAATTTCGAGACTATGCCGGTTGTGAGCGAGGAAATGTACCTTGAAATGATCAGGCTCAAGACATCGGTCCTGATTGCAGCAGCACTGGAAATAGGGGCGGTTTGCGGCGGAGCTGCTCAAAAAGACGCCTCACTGATGTATCAGTCGGGGCTGAACCTTGGAATGGCCTTTCAGATTCAGGATGACCTGCTGGACCTTTACGGGGATCAGGAAAAGTTTGGTAAAAAACCCGGAGGAGACGTGCTGCTTAATAAAAAAACATTCCTCCTGGTCAGCGCTTTTGAAAAGGCAAATGAGCAAACCACCATGAGAATCAATGAGCTGATGGAAAAGGAAAATGATCCCGATATTAAGGTCATGGAATTCAAAAAGATATTTGATGAGCTGGGCATCAGGTCACTGGCAGAAAGCAGGGCAGAAAGCTTTTTCAACAAAGCACTTGAAAAGCTTCATGCCACAAGTCCCGCCAGTTCACGAAAATCCGAACTTATGGAGTTGATAAAAACCCTGATGGCAAGAAAGTCATGACCAACAGGGCTCTTGTTAAAACCTTTGGAAGTTCAACTGTAACATAACGGATCGCCTGTCCGTATAGGTTTATCTGTATAGCCAAATTTTTTAACTCAAACTTCATAGTGGTTTAAAATACTTTAAGTTTGTGTTGCTCGTTTTGGAGATAACCTTTGCATCTGTATAAAACTGGTTAATCAAAATTAAAAATCAATTAATTATATTGTGCAGGTAATTCATGTTTAATGTTTCAATTCCGATGGGTTCCCCTGTTATATCCATACGATTTTGCGCGACTTTAGTATCAGGGGGATTCATTCTAAAACTATAAATCTGTCATGCCAGAGAACACAGGAGTGATTATACAGGTCATCGGACCGGTGGTCGATATAAGTTTCGGATCAAAGGGAAATAAGCTTCCCAATATTCATGATGCACTTGAAATTACCCATGATGACGGGCATATACTAATTGTTGAATGTCAGCAACATATCGGAGAAAATACCTTAAGGGCCATCGCAATGGACTCAACCGACGGCCTGAGACGCGGTTTGAAGGCAGTTAACCTTGGAAGGCCGATCACGATGCCCGTTGGTGACCAGATTAAGGGCAGGCTGCTGAATGTTGTCGGCACTCCTATTGACGGCATGAAAGATGTCAGCCACGAGGCAGGTGCCCCGGTTCACAGGAAGGCACCGGCATTTGACCAGCTGTCGACCGAGACCGAGGTGCTCTTTACCGGAATAAAGGTAATTGATCTGCTGGAGCCTTATTCAAAGGGAGGGAAAATCGGGCTTTTTGGTGGTGCCGGTGTGGGTAAAACCGTAATCATCATGGAGCTAATAAACAATATTGCAAAAAAGTATTCCGGATTGTCGGTTTTTGCCGGTGTGGGGGAACGCACCCGCGAAGGTAATGACCTGCTTCGTGAAATGATTGAAACGGGCGTTATACGCTATGGCGATGCGTTTATTAAAAGCATGGAAGAGGGTGGCTGGGACCTGAGCAAGGTTGATGAGAAGGAGCTGGCCAAATCGCAGGCCACGCTGGTTTTCGGTCAGATGAACGAGCCTCCCGGAGCAAGGTCTACCGTTGCGCTGTCAGGACTGTCGGTGGCAGAATCTTTTCGCGACGGAGACGGGTCAGGAGGGGGCAGGGATATCCTGTTCTTTGTTGACAATATCTTCCGCTTTACCCAGGCAGGATCTGAGGTGTCGGCACTGCTCGGCCGCATGCCCTCGGCCGTGGGTTATCAACCCACACTCGCCACGGAAATGGGCATGCTGCAGGAAAGGATAACATCAACGAAAAGAGGGTCGATAACATCTGTGCAGGCAATTTATGTGCCGGCCGATGACCTTACCGATCCGGCTCCCGCCACTACCTTCGCTCACCTGGATGCCACAACGGTACTCAGCAGGAAAATTTCCGAGCTGGGGATCTACCCGGCCGTCGATCCCCTTGATTCAACCTCCCGCATCCTTACCCCTGAAATTGTCGGGGAAGACCATTACAGAACCGCTCAACGCGTTAAGGAACTGCTGCAGCGCTACAAGGAGCTGCAGGATATCATTGCCATTCTTGGGA
>SLJO01000119.1 GCA_007135095.1 Bacteroidales bacterium
CAATTAATTGAAAAAAAAATCACAGATCATTCAGGCATCCCCTAATATGGTTAATTTACCGATTATTGCTTATGTTCAAATGGATGGCCGGGAGGATAAATCCAGTCTGATCAATTACCCTGGGATTTTATAAACACTATAAAAATAATTCAGTTTAAAATCCCGGGCCGCCACAATTAGGAATAATAAAAATTATTATCATTATGGCTTATCTGGCACCAGGTGTATACATTGAAGAAACCTCATTTCTCCCGGCTTCGATAGCCGGGGTTGAAACTGCTATTCCCGCATTTGTCGGGTATACTGAGAAAACAGGAAAAGACGGGAACCCCCGGATCCTGCTAAATCAACCTTCCCGGATAACATCTCTGACGGAATACCGGGAATTATTCGGAGGGGCTCATCCGGAGAGGTTTAAATTAAAAGTTACGGACCTGTATAAAAACTCAGTATTGAGTGAAAGAAAATTCGGTATTGATCTTGAATACCATTCCTTCTCCGGGTACAATCTATATTACAGCCTTCAGCTTTATTTCAGTAATGGAGGCGGGCCCTGCTATATTGTATCTGTTGGGGATTACAGTAGTAAAATCGATAAGGGCAGTGCAAAAAACGGAGAAGGTTTACTGGGCGGCTTAATGGCTCTTGAGATGATTGATGAGCCAACACTTATTCTTTTTCCTGATGCCGTGAATCTGGGGACCATAAATGATTTCGGTGATGTTTTAAAAGAGGCATTGAGGCAATGCAGTAAACTGCGGAACAGGTTTGTAATTATCGATGTATATGATAATGGAAAATCCAGTGCCATTGCCGATTTCAGAAGTTCGCTCGGCAACTCTGACCTGAACTACGGGGCTGCCTACTATCCCCGCCTGAAAACTACTTTCAATTATTTTGTTGATGCACCAAATTCTGAGGTTTCCCATGAAGTTCTACGTGGCAAACCTCCTTCTGGTGCTGATGATTTTGAACGCAGTATTGCAGCAGGAGGATTTGCTGATCTTGAAAGTTCTCAACCCCGAATTTATCGTTCACTTTTGGCAGAGCTTAAAAAGATTTATGTAGAACTTCCGCCCTCAGGGGCTATTGCGGGTGTTTATGCCACGGTTGATCGAACACGGGGTGTATGGAAAGCACCGGCAAACGTTAGCCTTAAATCGGTTACCGGGCCTAAAGTGCTTATAGATGATAGAATGCAGGACAATCTTAATGTCGACCCGGGTGAAGGGAAATCTATTAATGCCATACGCTCATTTCCCCGGAAGGGTACACTGGTTTGGGGAGCACGTACACTTGCAGGCAATGACAATGAGTGGCGTTATATCTCCGTTCGCAGACTTTCAATGTTTGTTGAGGAATCGACCAGAAAGGCTACCAGCTTTTTTGTTTACGGGCCCAATGATACCAATACCTGGTTTAAGGTCCGGACTTTGATAGAGAATTTTCTCTCCGGTCTTTGGCGCAACGGCGCACTTGTTGGAACTATGCCACAACAGGCCTTTTTTGTTAAGGTAGGGCTGGGGGCTACCATGACTTCGCAGGATATTCTGGCGGGGAGAATGATCATTGAGATCGGAATGGCGGCTATAAAACCCGGAGAATTCATAATTATCAGGTTTATGCACAAACTTCAGGAACCGAAAATTTCTGCCGGTCTTTTGTCAACAAAAATGGAGTGGGGTGATCTTGTGCTTCCTGATCGGGTCTTTAAACAGCTTAATCAAATAGAGACATGGATACTTAAAAGGGAAAGGCTTGTGCGCAAACGGGGTGTGGGGAAAAACCTGAGGTCCGGCTTCAAAGTGCTTTTTCATGGTCCGCCCGGTACAGGAAAGGTCCTTACGGCAGCCCTTCTCGGTAAAAAAAGCGGCAGGGAGGTATACCGCATAGACCTTTCTCAGATAGTTTCTAAATATATTGGTGAAACAGAAAAAAACCTGGCAAGTCTCTTTGACCGGGCTGAAAATAAGGATTGGATTCTTTTCTTTGATGAGGCTGATGCCCTTTTCGGGAAACGCACTTCAGTAAAAGATGCGCATGACAGGTATGCCAATCAGGAGGTATCCTATCTTCTGCAGCGAATTGAGGATTACCCCGGCCTGGTGATATTGTCAGCGAACTTAAGAAATAACATTGACGAGGCATTTCTTCGGCGCTTTCAGCTGATAATCCATTTTCCTATGCCGGATGAAACATAAAAACACCGTGGTAGTTGGAAAATATTAATATTGACCTGCCATGGAAAGTGGTTTTTTATCCTGACCTGATATAACAATTACGGACATAAAGATCAATTATGAATCCTGCTACGAAAGATATTTTGTAAATAGCAGAATTAATTTAATGTTAACTAAATATTTGCCTGATGATGAAAAGAAAAAGATTTACATGGAAAACAACATTTTTGGATTGCATTAAGCAGTTAGCTATTCACAGTTACATATTGTGCACTCTTTTAATGGCAACAACTTTTTATAAAACAACCTCTGCCCAGGTGCATACATTTACTGAGGAACAGATGAATGCATTTACCGAATTAAATCCTTATGGCCGCTTTCCCGGCGGCCGGCCAATGATTCCGGATGAAATACTGGATACAGTCCGGGAGCTGGAGATCCAGGTTATCGAAGCCATTGGAACACTTAGATCACATAATTACAATTACCAGTACGAAGCCGGCTGGAAAACGCTCATTCCGGGTAAAAAACTAATAGGAAGGGCATTTACTGTTCAATTTATGCCACCCCGGCCTGACGTGGAAGCCGGCATACAAAGCATAGCTGCCAGGAATAATTCTACAAGTGTCAATAAATCAAACACAATTGATATGCTGCAGAAAAACGACCTTGTCGTAGTTGACTTATACGGTAAAATTGAAGGGGGCCATCCTTACGTGGGAGACAAGCTGGCATATTATATCTGGAAGACAACAGGAACAGGCCTGATTGTTGACGGTGGTATTTATTACATAGAAAACATGGCCAGAAGTGGAATGCAGGCTTTTTATCGTGAAACTCAAATGATTGGAAATACGGGACGTGCAATAGTATCCGGTGTCAATATCCCGATCCAGATTGGTGATGCGGTCATCATGCCCGGTGATCTTGTCATTGGCGATGAAGATGGGATACTGGCAATTCCGCCTAATTTGGTTTCAGAAGTTATTGCAACCGTCATCAGAAACCGTCGACGTGATGTCTGGATCAAGAAAGCCTTTGACCTGGGAAAATATACCTCGGGCGAAATATATTCAAGACCAAGGGATCCATTGTTACTGCAACAATTTAATGATTATCTTGACACTGGTGATCCTAAGTTCCTGCCGGAATAATTAATATCTGCCGGCAACTTAGCAATTTTGCTATAGTCAGCATAGGAATAATTGGCTGTATCCTGCCTGATGCAAATGTTTTTCCTGTTTATCATCCTTATGTTGTAATACCTGAATAAGGCAAATATTTACAATGAATCCAAAAAATTACAAGATGCTAACTAAATTTAAAGAAAGGTTAAATGCCGGAGAGACGGTCTTTGGTCCGTTTATGAAGACTGGCGATCCTGCTTTTGTTGAAATCGCAGGGTATGCCGGATTTGACTTTGTTATTCTGGATATGGAGCATGGTCCGGCCTCCTTTGAAAATATTCAAAACCTTATCCGCGGTGCAATACTTGCCGGCACAGTGCCTGTTGTCAGGACTTCAGATTCGCGTGATATTTCTATTTCAAGAGCACTGGATCTGGGCGCCTGTGGTGTCCAGATACCCCAAATTCAAACTGCCGATGAAGCAAGGTTATGTATATCAGCAGCTAAATTTTTTCCTTTGGGTCAAAGGGGTGTTTGCCGGTTTGTCAGGGCGGCAGGATATTCATCCATTCCGCGCGATGACTATTTTCCCATGGCCAATAATTCCATGGTCATTTTGCAGTTGGAAGGAACAAAGGCAATAGATAATCTGAACGAGATACTCGACCTGAAGGGGATTGATATCATTTTTATCGGGCCATATGACCTTTCCCAGTCACTGGGTTATCCCGGACAGGTAAACCATCCTGAGGTAATAAAAAAAATGGAGCTAATCGTTAATAATGCCAGAAAAAGAAATGTGATTGTGGGGACTTTTACAGATACCCTGGCCTCCGCACAAATGTGGAGAAATGCAGGAGTTCAATACATATCATATTCGGTTGATGTTGGAGTTTTTATGGAAGCCTGTGTTGCTTTAGTTAAGAAGTTGCACCATTAGTCAAATACAACAACCTGTGCAATGCTCATTTCTACCCTGTTTATTCCCTCGGCTATCTCACCAAAAAATGATGGCAGCAATGATTATTTCAGGATCGCGAGGGTGGAAGGCGCAGTTGAACTGACCATATTCAACCGCCGGGGGCTAATAGAATACAAAAACAGCAATTACAATAATGACTGGGACGGTCGTAACAGGTACGGAGTGTTAACATATTTTTAAACTATTTACTAACTATACTTTATTCACATGAAACCAAATCAAATTATGAAATTATGCATTCTGCCAATAATCCTGATATTTCTTTTTTCCTCCTGCAACCAGGCTGAGAAAAATCCCTTCTGGGGAGACGGCCAGGAGAAATTTGAAGTTCAGGCTGTCTTTGAAGGTGAACGGTTTCCCAATGTTGTCGTCGCAACTGATGGCAGCGTGATTGCAACCTGGGGCAATAATACTTACCAGGTCAAACGAAGTGATGACGGAGGTACAACGTGGGGAGAGATAATCACAGTTGCTGATCCGGGTTTCCACGGGGGCGGGGTTACGGTTGATGAGAACAGCGGAGCAATTTTTGCGTTTGTTGAGAAAGGCCACCCAATTGCACCACTTGCAGTTTATAAGAGTACTGATCATGGCAGATCATGGAAGGAACATGATGTTGTCATTCATCCTGATAAAAAAGGAAACATTCCTTCCATGCATATGAACGAAAGAGGCATCACCCTGAAGTATGGTGAACACGCAGGCCGGTTGATACGCCCAACCCGAAGTTATGCAGGTGGCAACCAGCGCGAATTCTGGCCTGAGCATTATACCAATGCTATATACAGTGATGATGGCGGTGACACATGGTATACAAGCGATCCTTTTCCTGCTTATGGCACCGGTGAGGCAACACTGGAGGAACTTTCCGACGGACGAATCTATTACAATTCGCGCAGGCATTTGTCGACCGAGGGACTAAATCCCCGCATTCGCTATATTGCATGGAGTTATGATGGAGGCCATACCTGGGAAGATATGTCACTTAGTGATGAGTTGCCCGATGGTGATCAGGACAGGGATTATGGTTTGATGGCGGGACTGGTAAGGCTTCCGGTTGATGATCATGATATTTTGATCTACAGTAACATCGACTCTCCATCCGGTCGGTCTAATGGCACTGTGTGGGCCAGTTTTGACGGAGGTAAAACATGGCCGGTAAAAAGGCTTGTTGAAGATGGCGGGTTTGCTTATTCATCCATGGCTGCAGGACGTCAAGGCACCCCCAGTGAAGGCTGGATATACCTGATGTATGAAGGTGGGAATCCCTATGGCTATGCTTACATGGCCCGTTTCAATCTGGCGTGGGTTACCGGTGGTCGTGACTGGAGAGAGTTTGTCAAATAATGATTATTTCAATCACACATGCCTTTCGGGCAAAGCCCCGTCAGGACATGCCCGCGCCCATAGGACGCGGGTTTTTAAGATGAACTAAAATATTTAATCATGAACAATCTAATATCCATAATAAGAGCCCTTAAATTGTTTTCCCTGATCATATTCATTTTGGGAGTTTCCAATTGTAACGGAATAAAAGATGAAAAGAAACAGATACGAGATGGTACTATTCCTTACAAACGTGAAATTACTATCCCTACAGTAGACATTTCAGATGAAACAGATCGCCATGTTGTCATTGCTCAGGGAACAGAAGATATTCGTCAGGGGCACCCCAGCACCTTGTTGATGCCTGATGGCAATTCTCTGTTTGTAACGTGGACTTATGGGCATGGTGGCCCTGCTGGACCACTAAAAAAGAGTATCGACGGTGGTTTAACCTGGAGCGGTTTACTGGATGTTCCCGATAACCGGTCCCGATTTGAAAATTGCCCTTCCCTATACCGCCTAACCGATCCTGAAGGTAGGGAAAGGTTATTCATTTTTGCTAACAGGGAGGTTCGTCATGATTATAAGGAAAGAGATTTTCCTATCGATGGGAACAAAAACTTTCAGATGTATCAGTCGATATCTGAAGATGGGGGAAATACCTGGTCGCCCATGGAACCTTCACCTCTTGCAGACGGTACAGGGTTGCTCAGTGAAGGATCTTTGCCACCTACTGTTATGCCATTTACTGCTATTGAACATGTTGAAGATGGCAAAGCCTTGCTGGGTTTTTCTAACTTACGCAGAATTGGCGAGTGGGGGAGAACGAATGTTTTGTCCCAGAGCCGTTCTGATGACGGGGGATTTTCCTGGAGCCACTGGCGTGTAATTTTGGATTTGGGATCTCCTTACATGCCTTGCGAACCTGAGGTTATTCGCTCACCGGATGGCATACAACTACTTATGATCATCCGGGAGAACTACAGGTCTGTAAATTCATGGATCATGGTTTCCAACAATGAAGGTAAGACCTGGTCTGAGCCATTCCAGGCAACCGGAAGTGTTACAATGGACAGGCATCAGGCAAAATACGCACCAGATGGACGTTTGGTAATAGTTGGACGCGATACGGCAGAGGAAAGCCCGACAAGAAGACATTTCGTAGCCTGGGTAGGTACCTACGAGGATTTAGTTGAGGGCAGGGAAGGGCAATACAGGGTAAAGCTCCTCCATACTTATACATCTACCGAGTATCCGGGACTGGAACTATTGCCTGATGGAACCTTTGTAGCAACGAATTCTGTTGGCTACCGGCCTGATGAAAATTATTCCTTGGTTTCTACTCGTTTCACGCTGGAAGAACTTGACAAACTTCAGAAACTTTATAAATGAATATTAATCAAACAGTTTTAAGGCTCTCGTAGCCAACCACACATACCAGGGAAATTATTTCCTTCAGGACTGGGCCGAAAGAATGAAGTGGTTGGATTAAGATCGATTTAGTCAGGTTCAACAGGCACCTGATAACTTTAAGGGCGACTGCGCGGAATTCCGAGCTTGCCTAGCCTGGAACTCAATGTGGTTGATGGTATTTGTAGAAGGGCTGCTGCCCCATCCTTTCCGGAAATCTTCCAGTTGGTGATTTCAAGTGCCCTGATGATATTTCGCCTTTCAATTTCAACAATTTCCTGTTCAGTCATTACTCTCTCCCCAGGAGATGCTAATTCATTGGGAGCTGAAAGCAGATGGGCCAGATTCAGCTCCGGGGAGCTCGAACGCAGGTGTGGCTGAATCGCAGGTGGCGGCAAAAGATTGGTCAGGTTCAGCTTGCCCCCCTGGCTGGTGATAACGCATCTTTCAATAATG
>SLJO01000190.1 GCA_007135095.1 Bacteroidales bacterium
ATTATATGAGAACCCCTTTCCACTGGATGAAAACTACTTCATCGTGTCATACAATGGATCAATCCTTGTTCGGAATTATGAAGGGACAGATCAGACCACTCTTATAAAACCTGAGGATAGCATGGGTTTTTATAATCCGCAACCTGTCAGAGCCACAAAAAGGCCACCGGTGCTGCCCTCTTTAGTTGATCCATCTGCTGCAGTCAACGATACCATCCCGTTGGCCACAATTTATTTGCAGGATATATACCAGGGCCTTGAACCCTACATTGAAAGGGGTGAAATAAAAGCAATAAGAGTGGTGGAAGAAATCGCCAAACCTGTTAAAATTCATCCCGATTTGCGCGCATTCGGGTTCCAGTTTCCTGTTGTTTCAAGTGGTGCAACTTATGCTCCCAAGCGGATATGGGGGGAAGCAACTGTCGGGGAAGACGGCTCCGCCGCTTTCGTGGTTCCGGCAGAGCGACCTGTTTATTTTATGGCTCTGGATAAACATGGCCGTGCTTTGCAGCGAATGCGCAGTTTTACACATTTTATGCCAGGCGAGACCCAAAGTTGTATTGGCTGCCACGAAGATCAGGCTAACCGATCAATGGCTCCTTTGCATGACATAATGCCTTCAGCATTCCGCAACCCGCCGGAATCGCTCAGAACACCCGAATGGGGAATGGAGGGATTCAGCTACAAGCGCATTGTTCAACCTGTATTTGACCGAAATTGTATAACCTGTCACAATTCCCGTAATCCTCAGGGTAATGTTGACCTTTCAGGGGATATGACAGACTTTTTCAATGTTTCCTATGAAACCCTGGTCAGGAAAGATACCCCTGCTGAGAATCCCTTTAAGGGCAACGCGCACCAAAGTCATTTTAACAACCCTTATACCTCCTGGATTTCTACATATAATGATTCGGAGGCAAATATTCTTGAAATTAAACCCCGCACCTGGGGTTCACCGGCCAGTCTGCTGGGCGAACTAATCATATCAGGCCACCCTGACAAGCATGGAGTACCGCGGATCAGTCTGGATGAATCCGAAGAGCGAAGGGTATTTGCCTGGATTGATCTTAATGTACCTTATTACGGAACAAGCGATACAAATTATCCGCAAAAACGCGGTTGCCGGCAGATTTGGCCGTCAGATTTTGAAACCGTTTTCCAGGAGGTAGCATCACGGCGCTGTATATCCTGTCATGAAGATGGTATTCAAAGCAAGTGGTATCTGCGGATTGAAAAGCCGGAGCTCAATAACTTTATGCTGGCACCGCTTGCACGGTCGGCTGGTGGAACGGAATTATGCGGGAAGATTGTTTTCGAATCGACCAAGGATCCTGATTACGTGACTTTAATGTCAGTATTTAATCCGGGTTTAAAGCTCCTGGAGAATATGCCCAGACTGGATTCCTATGGAGAACCTGTTGTTATCCAGAGAAAAAGCGTGGAAAAGTAATGGCTGATGATCATTCATAAAATCATGTTTGATCGTGCCGGATTACCTTCAGTGTATCTGAAAGGTGATGTATGTCCTGAGGAACTTCTGGTTGAGATTGAAAGGTTTGCTTATCTGGATTTTCAACTAATGCTTTACTGAATATATTTCTGCAATGAAGAAAGGCTTTGGATTATTAATTTTTCTGCCTCTGCTGCTGGCAATTATCATCTTTACTGGCAGTGCTGATAAAGAAGCGCTATATAGTCCGTATTTGGATAATGGTAATGACGACCTTGCTTTAAGAGTTGAATCGTTTGACCCTGCCCGGTACAAAATGGCCCTGGATGACCTGCAGGAAAGTTATCCAGCTGAATTCAAAACAGAGAACCAAACATTCACTGCTTTACAAAGAATGCAGGAGCAGCGGGCTGATCTGGTCAGGAGAATGAGCGAGGGAGATGAAAATGCCTTCCGGGAATCTGCATTGTTAATGCAACAATTGGATCAGCAGCTGCTCCGGAACCCTCTTCTTGAGGGGAAATCTATTATTGCTGTTAAGCGCACTCTCGGGAGCAGGGCCCGGACTGCAAGGTCAGAAAATAGTATGACAACCTATGCCTACGATCTGGGCCTGGCTCCTTCTAATTTCCAGAACAATTCTGAAATACCCCATCCGTCAACCGGGTGGGATAATGAATTTATAAACATTTCCCTTCGAAACGGGAGCAAGTCCGTCAATACAGTATATACCCCGCCTGAAGGGATGATCATTGCCGACCCGCAGATGCACTTCAGCGGCGAAAGAATGCTTTTCTCCTCTATCGGGACCAACGACAGATGGCATATTTTTGAGATCGATCTGAATACCGGGAAGGCCAGGCAAATTACTCCTGAAACATATAAGGATTTCGATAGTTTTGAACCCACCTATACACCCGATGGAAGGATAATTTTTGCCTCCACTGCCACTTTTCTCGGGTTACCGTGTACAGACGGCGGTAATAAGATGTCCGGGTTATTTTTGTACGATCCTGAAACAGGCATTACAAGGCAGCTGACTTTTGACCAGGACAGCAACTGGAGTCCTGTTGTCATGAATGATGGCAGGATTCTTTATCAGCGGTGGGAATATGCTGATATGGCCCATTCCAATTACCGCCTGTTATTTACAATGAATCCTGACGGAACATCCCAGCAGGCTTATTACGGTTCTAATTCCTATTTCCCGACAGCCTTTTTCAATGCACGACCTATACCCGGCCATCCTACTGCCGTCGTTGGAATTGCCAGCGGGCACCACGGTGTTTCGCGCAGTGGCCGAATGCTGGTTATTGATCCTGCCATCGGGAGAAAAGAGGCTGAAGGCGTTATTGCTGAAATACCATATTATGGAAAAAAAGTAGAACCTATAGTGCGCGACAGACTGGTTGATGGAGTCTGGCCCCAGTTTCTGCAACCTTTCCCTTTAAGTGAGAAGTACTTTGTCGTTTCAATGAAAGCGACTCCATATTCTTTATGGGGTCTCTACCTGGTTGATCTTTTCGGTAACATGACACTGATAATTGAGAGCGAAACCGAAGCTTACATTGAACCTGTTTTAGCTGAGCCGGTAGTGACCCCGCCGGTTATCCCTGACAGGGTTAATCCTGATAGCAAAACTGCTACAGTTTTTCTGCAGGATGTCTATGAAGGAGGAGGTTTAAAGGGAATACCAAGAGGAGAGGTGAAAAAGCTACGTGTCATCTCCTATGGATTTAGTCCCTGGGGACAAGGCGGTCTGCTGGGTACGATCGGCATGGATGGACCCTGGGATATCAGGCGGGTTTTAGGGACAGTAGAAGTCGAGCCGGATGGTTCTGCCATGTTTGTTGTGCCTGCCAATACACCGATTGCATTACAACCCTTGGATTCGGAGGGAAAAGCATTGCAACTGATGAGGTCATGGTTTACTGCTATGCCCGGAGAAAACCTTTCCTGCATCGGATGTCATGAAGATAAGAACCGTGTTCCTCTTCCCCGCATAACTATGGCCTCACGCAAGAAGCCACAAACCATTGAAGAGTGGTATGGAAAAGAAAGGGGGTTTAGCTTTGCACATGAAGTTCAACCTGTCCTGGACAGGGCTTGTGTTAGCTGCCACAATGAAGACCGACCCGAGTTAATTTATCTGAAAGGCGACAAACGAATAACAAACTGGAGTTCTCAGATTTCAGGGAGTGCAAGTCCCTCATATGGAGGTGATTTTTCTCTCTCTTATGCTAATCTGCATCGCTACGTGCGCCGACCCGGTATAGAAAGCGACCTGGATATGCTGGTCCCAATGGATGTGCATGCCGATCAGACAGAGTTGATGCAGATATTGCAGAAAGGGCATTACAATGTTAAACTGCTGCCCGAAGAGATTGAAAAGCTGGCATGCTGGATCGATCTTAATGCACCGTTTCATGGCAGAAGATCAGATATAAATACTTATTACCGGACTGAAGAGTCCAGGAAATTGCGGGCAGAATATGCAAAGATGTTTAATATCACAGAACCGGATCTTGAATACTTACCTCCTTTGCAGACTGGGATTATTCCGCAGCATCCTGAAAAAGCTGATACTGACAAAGGAATTGATTCTGTTCCCGGATGGCCCATGGAAAGAAGCGCAATTGAGAACCTGCAGGTAGGTCTGGGTCAATTCCAGGAGACAATACCCCTTAAAGATGGGTTATCACTCGATATGGTCAAAATTCCCGGTGGCAATTTTGTAATGGGAAGTACAGCCCACCCGGATGAAATGCCCAGGACGGCTCAGCAAGTTGAGGATTTTTGGATTGGACGTTTCGTAATAACCAATAAGCTTTATGCCTTGTATGACCCAAACCACGATTCCCGGGATGAACACCGTCACGGGTATCAGTTCGGCAGAAAAGGCTACCCGCTGAATAATCCCGATCAGCCGGTGGTTCGCATTTCCTGGCAGGAGGCTATGGAGTTTTGCCGGTGGCTGAGCCAAAAGACTGGCAGGAATTTCACCCTTCCTACAGAAGCACAGTGGGAATGGGCAGCCCGTGCAGGAACTGACACTCCCTACCCTTTCGGTAATTTTGGAGATGATTATTCGCTGTATGCAAATTTCGGGGACATAACACTCAAAGAGTATGCCGCCTGCACAGCGCATAAAAATTATGAAAGCGTCAGGATTATTGAGAACCCGGGCTCTTATGATGCCTGGGTTCCCCGGGATACGCTTTACAATGACGGAGCCTTCGTTTCTGAAATTGCGGGTCGTTACCGGGCCAATTATTTTGATCTGCATGATATGCACGGAAATGTATGGGAATGGACAAGGTCATCATACAAACCCTATCCGTATTGTGAAGCTGATGGACGCAACGATCTGAATAATGATTTAAAGAAAGTAGCCAGAGGCGGATCCTGGTATGACAGGCCCCACCGGGGCACTTCCAGTTACCGGCTACCCTACCGCAATTACCAGAAAGTGTTTAATGTCGGGTTTAGAGTTATCATTAACGAATAAGGAATAACGGATAATGGTGCTTAGTGCCCGCTTCAGGGAGAATGGAAAGAAGATGCCGGCAGATAAAACGGTTTTACTATAAGTTGCAATTAGAATAGATTAAATATCGATATCATGAAAAAACCGGGGTTATTATTTCTTTTGTTTATCAGCATAACCATATTGGCCCTGCGGCCATTTGAGACAGGTATTTTCTCCGGCAGCAGCTCACCTGTACCATTTAGCTATTCTGACCGGGTTCTGCCTTTTAACCGTGCCTTACCGGTTGAGATATTATACCCTTCTGATAATGGCCGGTTACTGGTTATTTCGGAAGATCCTGCCAGGGTTATTGAGTATAATCCCGCAAATCAAGAATTGCGAAATCTGATGGATTTAACCCAAAAACCAACCGGTGCCGTACTGTCCGGAGATTCTGAACGGCTTTTTATCACCCTGGGAGGACCGGATGGCAGGGTATCAGAGGTTAATATTCCTGACCAAAAGGTTATACGCACCTTCTCTACGGGTGGTCATACACCTGTTTCGCCTGTTCTGTCTTCTGATGAAAAGACTCTGTATGTATGTAACCGTTTTAATAATGAAGTAGTGGTTATAGATCTGGACAGGAGAAGAGTTGTTAACCGTTTCCAGGTAGTCCGTGAACCAACAAGTATGGTGATCTCGAATAATGGCAGCTATCTGTTCGTTGGAAATTTTCTGCCTTCCGGACCCTCAAATGCGGAGAGGGTTAATTCAGAGGTTTCTGTAATTGATCTTGGGGAGGAATCGGTAAGAAATATTCAGTTGCCCAACGGTTCCAATTCGATAGGTGCCATGACTCTTTCGCCTGATGGGAGATATGTTTATATTACCCATGTTCTTGCCCGGTTTCAGGTTCCCACGACCCAGATAGAACGGGGATGGATCAACACTAATGCATTAAGCATTATTGATGTTGACAGCCAGGAGTTTTATGCCAGCGTACTTCTTGATGATGTAGATCTTGGTTTTGCGAATCCGCGTGCCATTAGCTGTTCACCTGATGGCAAGCTGTTATTTGTCACCTCTTTTGGCGCAAATGAATTATCGGTAATTGACAGGGATAAGCTTCACAGTGAAATTGAAGACACTGAATCTCTATCCTCTTTTTCAGCCAGCCATTACTCCGATATTGCGAATGATCTTTCATTTATGCACAGGATCAACCGCCAGCGTATCAGGCTTCCCGGTTACGGTCCGAACTCCCTTGTAATTGCCGGCAGTGATGTTTACATAACCGAGTATTATTCCGGCACTTTATCTGTTCTTGATATGGATAATGCAACTGTCAGGTATGAACGACAGATCGCATTGGGCGAAAGGGAAACAGAGCCCGATATGGTTCGATATGGTGATATGCTTTTCAACAGCTCTGATCTGTGCTTTCAGAAGTGGCAGAGTTGTGCAAGTTGTCATCCGGGTGATGCAAGGGTGGATGGACTGAATTGGGACCTGCTGAATGATGGTATAGGTAATCCCAAGAATACCAAGTCGATGCTTTATGCCCATCAGACACCTCCCTCTATGACACTGGGAGTAAGATCCACCGCTGAGGATGCCGTACGTGCGGGGATCCGTTTTATACAGTTTGCCGAGGTTGATGAGTCAAAGGCCGGCGCTATTGACATCTACCTGAAATCCCTCAGGCCGGTGCCCAGTCCCTACCTGGTGAACAACAGGCTTAGCAGGAGTGCACGGCGCGGACAAAGGCTTTTTGAGCGGGAGGGATGCGCGGACTGCCATCCTTCACCTTTATATAATGATCTGAAGAGCTACAAACTTGGTTATGTTGGAAGCAGCATAGATAAAGGCAGGAAATTCGAAAATGCCACGCTGATTGAGGTATGGCGAACCGCTCCCTACCTTCATGACGGCAGTGCCGTAACCATGGATGATCTGATCAGGATCCATAACCCATATGGCACTTCTGAATTAACTGATGAAGAGCGTGCTGATCTGGCCGAATATGTTCTTTCGCTGTAATATTTTCTTCTTGCCTGGAAAATTTTTCTATTGATTTCTTTTGTGGTCCTGTGACGGTGAACAAACCGGACCAATCAATTGTCCGGAGGTATTTTCCCAAACCCTGAATTTATTTAAACCATATTCCGGCATTTCAAATGGACCTGGAAACGGGTCTGATTCATTTCTTTTTACCCCGAAATAATCCGTATCAATACTCAGAGCGTTGCCATCATAATTCAAATATTCGAGGTCGGAAACGGCTGTCCGCCCTAAAAGACCAGATGTAACAAACACGTTGTCACCCATCTTAAAAGAACGGTCAAATGACACCTGAAGATATACACTATTATCCTTTTCAAATAATTTGATAAGGGGGTCAAAATCCGGTTTCACAACCGGATTTTTTTCAGTGTGCCGTGCATGATAAATAACTTGGTGGTGAAAGTCCACTATGGGGGTTCATAATCGCCAACCATTAGCTACGGGCAAGGGTGTCCATCGCGAGGTGGAATCTGAAGGAAGCCTAATGC
>SLJO01000185.1 GCA_007135095.1 Bacteroidales bacterium
TCAAAAAGTTCAGCCGGGCCAATAATAATGCCTGCCATTAGAACCTTGATGACTTTGTTTTAAATAATCAACTATTTATTTCCACAAACATCATATGATTTAGTTCCCGTTTTTTAACTTTACAGACTAATATATAATAACAGAATAAATATATTTTCAGTATGCATCTGAGCTCCCTTTCACTGGTTAATTTCAAGAATTTTGATCAGCTTGAATACGAATTCACTCCCAGGATCAATTGTTTTGTTGGTGATAACGGGGTTGGAAAAACCAATCTGCTGGATGCAATACACTATCTGTCCCTTTGCAAAAGCTTTTTCAATTCGGTTGATTCCCAGAATATCCATCATGAGAAAGATTTTTTTGTTATACAGGGAAATTATTTGCGGAACGAAAAGGAGGAAAAGATATATTGCGGAGTTAAACGCAACACAAAGAAACAGTTCAGAAGAAATAAAAAGGATTATCAGAAACTGAGCGATCATATCGGATTAATTCCTGTTGTTATGGTTTCGCCTGGTGACAGTATACTTGTAACCGGAGGCAGCGAGGAAAGAAGAAGGTTCATGAACGGGGTGATTTCGCAGTTTGACAGGCAGTATCTTGAGGATATGATAACCTATAATCATGCTCTTGCCCAGCGGAACGTTTTGCTTAAGGATTTTGCGAAAAAAAGGTACTTTGACCGCGATTCGCTTGATATATGGACAGAGCAGATGATTAACCCGGGTGAACGCATATTCCTGAAGCGGAAGTCGTTTATCGAAAAGATCTTGCCGGTATTTACGCATTATCAGCAATTTGTGTCACTTGGGCGGGAGGAAGTAAACCTGGTTTATGAATCGCAGCTTGAGGGCGGTGATTACCGGATGCTCCTTGAAAGTGCCGTTGAAAGAGACCGTGTGCTGCAGTACAGCAGTTGCGGGATACATAAGGATGAGCTGGTGCTGATGCTCGGCAGCCACCCGATGAAAAAAAGCGGGTCCCAGGGCCAGCAGAAGACCTATCTTATTGCACTCAAGCTGGCGCAATTCGATTTTATAAGTAACCTGAACGGATTTCACCCTATACTTCTGCTTGATGATATTTTTGATAAGCTTGATGAAGGAAGGGTTGAGCAAATTATTAAACTGGTAGCGGATAATAGTTTCGGACAAATATTTATTACCGATACAAGCCGGCGCAGGCTGCAGGCCATTTTAAACGATACGGGAATCGGGTTCTCAATCATCGACCTATGAGAAAAAGCAATACCCGGAAGATAGGGGCTGTCATTTCCGATTACCTCCGGGAAATGAAAATAGAAAAAAAAGTGACAGAAGTGCGGCTTGTCAATTCCTGGCCTGCCATTGTAGGCCCGACTATTGCCCGGCAGACTGAAAAAGTGTATATCCGAAACGGGGTGTTCTTTATCCATATTGCTTCACCCGTGCTCAAAAACGAGATATCATACATGAAAGGCCGTATAATGGAAGTACTCAATGAACAGGCCGGCGAAAGGATCATAACCAGGGTTGTACTGAGGTAATGGCACTTCCGTTCATTTGTTATAATATAGCATTTAATTTCAAACCTGTAATTATGATAAAAAAAGCATTAACCATTTTCCCGGTTTTTGTTTCCGGGCTTATTATTACACTCATCTCAGCATGCAATTGCAATACTGACTCACAAAAAGCAGGCGAAGATATTTCCGTGTTACTTGAATACAGTGTTCCTTCCGAACGGCTGGAAAATGCCCCTCCCAACTTTTTTGGCCGGCCTGAAGAGTACCTTGAATGGGAAGCCGAAGGCCTGCTTCATCTGGTTGAGGAAACATTGTCCAGGTTTCCTCCCGGGGTTTCCGAGCCAATAGTCAGGCATATGGCCCTGCATATGCTGGATGCAGTTTTTCATGACGTTGATGCTCCCCATCGCCCGGCAGTCCAGGAGTTTCACCACAGGCGTGCAGCCCTTGCCCTGGAAGAAATGCGGCGCACCAGGGTGGATGAGGGAGCAATGATCTGGAAGCTTTACAATATGGGATTTGTAGTTCGTACAGCAACGGTAACTGTCGGTTTTGATCTTACCAGCGGCTATACCTCCCGCTCAGACGATTTTGCATTAACGGATGATCTCATGAAAGCAATTGTTGAGCAGTGCGATGTGTTGTTTATCAGTCACTTTCACGGGGATCATGCCGAAGAATCAGTCGCCCGGGCTTTCCTTGACCTTAATAAGCCGGTTATTGCTCCTGCCCAGGTTTGGGCTGGCCTGCCGATACACGATGAAATAACACATCTTGGGCGTGCGGCGCATAAACCGCATATTCTGCCGGTAAAATCGGGAGAATATGAATTACAGGTTATTGTTTATCCTGGCCATCAGGGATCGCAGATCCAGAATAACGTCACCCTGGTTATTACGCCTGAGGGACTTTCCTTTTGCCATACCGGCGACCAGTCCTTTCCGGACGATTTTGAATGGATTGACCAGGTGAGTGAGCATTTCAAGGTTGACGTTCTTATGCCCAATTGCTGGACCACTGACCCTCCCCGGACATCCCGGGGATATGATCCCCGGCTGATCATTCCGGGTCATGAAAATGAACTTGGTCATTCCATTGATCATCGTGAGGCATATGCACTTAATTATTCAAGGTGGGATGTGCCATATCCCAAAATAATAATGACATGGGGTGAATCCTATTATTATAAGCCATAGCTCCCTGATTTGCATGGGTCCGGCACACCGGATTCCTGCTACAGGTGCTGTCTTTCAATCTCCTCCAGGCTTTTTCCTTTCGTTTCATATACATTCATAAATACAAAAATGAAACCAAGGACAGACATTGCACAGAATATCCAGAAAGTAAAAGCCGCACCAAGACCTTCGAGTAAAACCGGGAAGAATTGGGTGACCAGGTAAACGGATGACCACAGTGCAAGGGTAGCAGCCGATATTGCCATTCCCCTCATTTTTAAAGGGAATATCTCAGATATATACACCCATGTTACGGGCCCGAAAGATGCAGCAAAGCATGCCACATAGGAAAGAATAAAGATCATCAGGATATATCCTCCCATCGAAAAATAAAAAGCTGTGCCGATTAACGCCAGGCTCAGGAACATGCCGACACCTCCGGCAAGAAGCAGGTTTCTTCTGCCGGATTTATCCACCAGCCAGATGGCTACCAGTGTGAATAATAAATTGATTAACCCGATTATTACGGTCTGCCCATAGGCTGACTCTGATCCGATACCCGCAAAAATGACCGGTGCATAATACATTATTGCATTTATTCCCTGTACCTGCGAGAATACGGCCAGCAAAATACCAATCAGCAATGTTTTCCTGTATCTGCCGGTTAAAAGTTCTTTGAATGTTCCTTTCTGCTCCTGCAGGGCTGATTTGATTTCCCTGCTTATTTCCTTTGCCTTTTCAGGAGTGTGTATTTTTTTTAATATATCCAGTGCCTGTGAATCCTTGTTTTCCTTCATAAGCCATCTGGGGCTCTCGGGGATGAACATTATGGCTGCGAGGAACAGCACGGCCGGAATTGTCTCAGAACCCAGCATATATCTCCAGCCGGTATTAATATTCCATATTTCATCACCCATTCCCTGAACCAGCATGTTCACGAAAAAGATAAGCAGGATTCCGACCACTATTGCAAGCTGATATACTGACACCAGTTTCCCCCTTATAGAAGCAGGAGCCATCTCTGTGATATACAGCGGTGACAGGATGGAAGCCGTCCCTACTCCAACACCCCCGATAAACCTTGCGATTGTAAATTGAGTTATATTTTGGGGAATGGCCGAACCCACTGCAGACACTCCAAATAACACAGCTGCCAGGAACAGTATCTTTTTCCGTCCGAAGCGGTCGCTCAAACCGCCTGCAAACAAGGCGCCGAATATGCAGCCTATTATGGCACTTGAAGCAGCCCAGCCCGTCATGACTGCAGAAAGCTCAAACCTTATCTGCAGATAACCTATGGCACCTGATATTACTGCTGTATCATACCCAAACAATAAGCCACCCAGAGCTGCAACTACAGTTAGCAGATAAATCGTTTTCAGGTTGAGTTTTTCTTTATTTCCGGTCATTATGGTCTTTGCCACTTTGTTTATTTTAAGTAATATGATTATCTCCTGATAAAAGCTTTAATGGTCGCACACTCTTTATTTCCGGCCTCCCCATAAGGGCGTATGGTGTATTCCTGAACACCTGCAGGGATAACGAAAGTTTCCGCATAATGAACCACAAAAGGTTCAAATGCACCTGAGGGACTTTCAATAATTGCTTCCCGTCCCTCAACCAGGTTAAGAACATTAACACTGTCTTCGCAACTATGCACAACCTTTTTGCTGAACCAGTGCCTGATCGTCTCAATAAATTCAAATTCATGCATGCCCGTGCGTTCCTCCCTGCAGCCATCCTTGGTATTAACCGGTGTGATGCGGTTGACAAGTTCCTTCCTTACCCAGGATTCTGTTCTGTTCCACTGTATTACTCTTTCACCGTGTTCAATATTTATAGGCCTTGGCATTCCGTCAAGACCGGGGCGCCCCCAATCCCACAACTTGAAAGTAAAAATATAGGGTGTGGCGCTTATTTCCAGGACCATGCAATCAGACCCCGAACAGTGAACGGTGCCGGCTGGTATCAGGAAATGATCATGCTTTCTGGCAGGCCAGCCTGCTACATATTTATCCGCATCGAAAGCTGTTCCTTCTTTTTGGGCTGCATTGAGCTCCCGTATCATGTCACCGGGAACGGCATCCTCCCTTAATCCGAGATACACCCTGGCATCCTTTCCTGCGTCAAGCAGATAATAACTTTCATCCTGGGTGTATGACATGCCGAACTGCTCCCTGATATATTCGGTTGTAGGATGCACCTGCAAACTGAGGTTTCCGCCGCCCATTGTATCAAGAAAATCAAACCGAATGGGGAATTCAGCCCCGAACCGGGCGAAGACCCTTTCGCCAAGCAGGGCCACGGGCTGAAAGAATACCAGGTTTATTGCAGGTGTTTCAAATATGGTTCCGTTTAAGTTGTAGAGCAGGCTGTTTTCTTCGGGCACACAGTCAAAGCACCACGCATAATTCACAGCGCTCCTGTCAAGGTCGCATACCTCCTTCATCCATTGTCCGCCCCAGGGCCCGGGATCAAAAAAAGGCACAAGCCTGAATGGTCTCCGGGCCGATATTTCCATGGCATTCATGAACATACCGGCCGTTATCATAACCGGGGCATCTGCCTTATTGGTATCCAGAACAAAATCCCATTTACTGCAGGTTTTGATCTTTATACGGTCGGCCACCCGCCAGTCGACAAAAAACGCCCTCTTGTATTTTCTTGATATTTCAAGTTCATAGTCTGCTGTACCTAAATTAGCCAGCTCCTTTCTGCGCATTCTTTGCTGAATTTCAAAGCGTGTCAGGTCGGAATAAATGAAAATATCGATATCACTGGAAATTTCAGAAGCCCCGCACCCATATAAGAGAACAGTTCCCTTCTCCACCTCATCCAGATTTTTACGTGCCTGTTCAAGTTTATCTTTGTCAAGGAAATCAATTATAGTCAGGCGGGTCATATAGCCGAAAATGCGATCGTCTGTCACATCGGGAAATGTAATACGATTTATTTCCTCTTCACTTTTATATAAATTTTCTGCCCGTATGCACAGGGCCGGGTCAGATCCGGCCAGGAATGCACCCAGAACCTCCCTGTCTGCTGTTCCCGGATAGGTTTCCACCGCAATGATTGTTTTTTTTTGGTTCCTGGCAATGACTTCCCTGTCAATAGTCCCGGCAATAGCCTTCCACCCTGTAACAGCAGGTTGGTCAATATCCTTAATAATGATCTGAGGGTTCTTATCGTAGTTGCTGGTGTACATGATTTTTAATTAGATAAATACTAAAAATACAGCCCCGTCCTCCGCTTAGAGGCTGCTTTAGCTCCAGGTTCCGGGATTACCTCCCGATCTCCAGAGAATAAGAAATTCCGTCACCCCGGTAGTATACCTTATTGTATTCGACTAACTGGGAATCGGAATTATATACTTTCCTTTTTCTGAAAAGAACGGGATCGTTTATTTTGATCCTTAGCTCCCGGGCCAGCGAAGAGTCAGCCGGAATCGCACTTATTTCCTCCTTTGAGGTGGATACCCGGATATTGTATTTCTCTTCAAGGAGCCGGTAAAGTGGTTTTGAAAAATCTTCATCATTATTGATTTTATACCGGGGATGAAACCAGGAAATACTGAGAAGGTAAGGATCTTCCCTGGTTCCCCTCAAGCGGGTAAGGCAAAGCAGGGGAGCATTTAGTTTCAGGCTAAAAACACCGGCTATTTCACTGCCGGCCTTCACCATTTGAAGGTCCAGGCTATGATTGACAACAGACATGCCTTTTTCCTTCATTTCGTTTGTAAAGCTGAACCAGCTGTCCAGGCGGGTGTAAATCTTTTTTTCAGCAACTATAGTACCAAAACCTTTTTTCCTTATCAGCAATCCATCCTTCACCAGTTTTGAAATAGCCTGTCTGACAGTATTTCTTGCCACGCCGAACTCAACAGCCAGATCAACTTCCCTTGGAAACATTTCGCCGGGTTTGCCTGCTTCCTGCTCAATATACTGCCTCAGCAGTTTCTCGACTTGTGAGTGGAGTGGAATATTCAGATCAGGATCGATCTTAAGGTTCATATTCATTTCAGCTGTTATTTTCTGAATCTTATACAGTATGTTTAAACATACCGCAAAAATGGGATATATTTTGCTTAAAACAAAAAGAAAAAATTTGAAGCCTGTAATTCAATTTAATCAGGTTGACAATCAGGTGTTTCATTATGCTTGATTTTTTTACAGCATAACATTCGGGATACATCCTGTCCCGGGAATATGATGTAATCATCTAATAGTAAGAGACATAACAAACAGCTTGCCGATAAGTAAATATTTATTTGGGAGTTTGAAATTATTGTGATAATTTGCAGTATGTTTAAACATACTAATTTGTAAGTTTTACCCATTTGCAGAGGTCACTGATCTGACTTTCAATTTTCAGCTGTACTGGCTGCATTGAAAAATAATTTCACGGTATCAGCAACAGTATCATATTGTCAAATAAATTAATAACTATAACAAATGAAAAATATATCCATTTTCTTTCTCCTTATTGCAGCCATCATTAATTCCTGTTCTGCTGATCAGGACAGAAAAGAACTTGCAGATAAGATTACCAGTGACCCTTATTTTGATTTTGTTAAAAAAAAGGCATTCGAGGTTGTGGGAACCGGGTTTACCGCGGGTGACGGATATGGCGAGGTATGGATAAGAGATTACAATACCTTTATCGAACTGGCTTGTGAAGTGCACGACACTGAGGAGATAAGAGACAACCTGCTGGTTTTCTTCCGCATGCAGGGAGAAGATGGCAACATAATAGACGGATTCATACCGATTGATAATCAGACTGGTGGTTACGACTATATTTTATCAGACCTGGAGCCGCGTTATGCCGGACATAAGAATGATGTGGAAACCGACCAGGAATCATCACTGATACAGTCCGTATATAAATACATCAGAACCTCGGGGGATGTTAAATTCCTGGATGAAAAGTTTGGAGGAATTTCTGTCGCCGACAGAATGATGATGGCTGTTGAATTCCTTATTGAACACAGGCTTTCAGAACAGTACGGACTGCTGTGGGGAGCCACAACGGCAGACTGGGGTGATGTCCAGCCTGAGCATGAATGGGGTGTATATATAACCGACGACACTCACTTTGCGGTAGAGATATATGATAATGCGATGTTTTTGATTGCCCTGGAAAATCTTGCGGAGCTTCTCCCCGGCGAATCCGGATTCTTAATGGAGATACACGGTGAAATTGCTGAAAATGCAATGAATCATCTGTGGGACGAAAAAAACCAGCAGTTCATCCCTCACAAGTATCTGGATGGCTCACCTTTCCCCGACGATTTTGATGAAAACAGTATTTATCAGCATGGCGGAACAGCTGTGGCCATTGAAGCAGGGTTGCTGACCAGGGAACAGGTAAAGGATGCTCTTGAAAGGATGGTAAGTAATGTGGAGGCTGCCGGTGCCTCGTCTATCGGACTGACACTGTATCCCCCCTATCCGGAAGGTTTTTTCCTTAACCCGGGGATGGGTCCGTACAGCTATCAGAACGGTGGAGACTGGACATGGTTCGGAGGAAGGATGATTCAGCAGCTGATCCGGTACGGGTTCGTGGAAGAGGCTTATGAGCATGCGCTCCCCATGATGAAAAGGGTAAAAGATAATGATGGCTTTTATGAATGGTACACTATTGATAACGAACCCAGAGGGTCGGGCACTTTTCGGGGTTCTGCCGGTGTACTTTACACGGCAATACTGATGTTCGAAGAGTATGCCCGCAATTTGCAAAATAAGTAAAACTCAACCACATGAGAAAAAAGATAATATTTCTGGTTTTTTTGATGCTTAATTCTTTGGTCACTTTTCCCGGTGGCAGCAAGAGTGGAAACTTCACGCACCCTGGCAATGAAAATGAAACTGGAAATAGTGACCTGCCTGGTAAGGAAAATATTATTTACAAAAAATCCGGAAATTACGATCAGCATGAAACTGTTTTTGTGCCTCTTGATGACCTTTTATTGCCTGGATATGCCAGGAAAATCAGCGGAACTGATTTCATATATGGTTCTGCCATACCAGGTCTGCGCGAGGCCATGATTGTACGTACGACTGACGGCAACTGGTCGATGGAATGGGAAACGGCAGAGGTCCCCGGCAAAGCCGATAATCATTACGTGTCATTTGTCTGGGCTGCCAACCTGAACAACGTAAACGGCAGGATTCCGATGAGCATGCATTTCAACGATAATACGGAAATTCAATTTTATCTTTCAGAAAGAACATCCTGGAGGGAAGTTGCCGGGAACGGTATATCCCTTTCCTTCATCATGTCAGAGCGGGACGGTGGTGGCGATTTCTACGGGTTCATGGTCCTCAGGGTGCCTGCCTCAGAAATCCTGTATGGACGGGCACAGCAGATACGGGTAGTGGGAGGAGAGGCCAATTCAAATTCATGGTATATGACAATGAAGAAGCCTCTGGAACAGGGTTTCAGCATAAAATCGCTGCCTGCAATTACCGTTGAGAATGACCGGCATAAGCAGCTACTAGAACTGGCTGTCCTGTATTTCGGAAAAGATGACAAGGCTTCATTTCAGATTGGTGAATTATCACACTCAATAAATGTTGGATTTGGTTATAACCGCACCATTTTGCATTATCCGCTTGTGGAAGAGGAAACGGTGGCCGATGTTCATCTCGGTACTCCGGGTTTTGATCAGGATGGTAAGGCCACCATCAGTCCGGTCCGCCAAATGCAGGTGAAATTTGTGCAGGCCACCCATACCGATATAGGCTATACCAGGCCACAGCATGAAATACTGGGCGAGCACCTCAGGTTTATTGATTATGCCCTGGACTATTGTGATGCAACTGACCATTATCCTGAAGCCGCACAATTCAGGTGGGTTTGCGAGGTGACCTGGCCGGTAAATGAATATTTGCGAAGCAGGCCGGAATGGCAAATCAAAAGACTCAAGCAACGGATTGATGAGGGAAGGATAGAGGTGGCCGGCATGTATGTCAATTATGACGAGTTACCCGATGAGCAGTCTCTCGCTGCCTCCATGGCCCCGATCAAAAATATCCAATCTCACGGAATAGAGGTAAAGAGTGCCGTGCAGAATGATGTAAACGGCATTGCATGGGCATTTAATGATTATTTTAACTCGGTCGGGATTAAATACCTGAATATGGGTACGCACGGCCATAAGGCACTTCTGTCCTTTGACCGGCCGACTGCCTTCTGGTGGGAATCGCCCTCGGGAAACCGGATACTGGCGTTCAGGGCAGAGCATTACCATATAGGTAATGTCCGGTTTCATATAAGCAGGCAGAACTTTGAATATTTTGAAATGCAACTTCTTGAATACCTCGGGGAACTTGTGGATAAAGGTTATCCATTTGACGTTGTAATGATCCAGCATTCAGGATATCTGACCGATAACTCGCCACCCTCGATTCTTCCATTGGAGATGATCAAAAAGTGGAATGAAAAATATGAATGGCCCAAATTAAGATCAGCACTTTTCAGTGATTTTTTTGAAAAGATTGAAGAATCCTATGCCGATCAGCTGCCGGTTTACCGGGCTGCCTGGCCCGACTGGTGGACAGACGGCTTTGGATCCGGAGCCCGTGAAGTTGCCGCCGTAAGGCAGGCCCATGCAGATCTTATAGCCGGCCAGGGGGCACTTGCGATGGCTCAGATGATGGGGTTCGGTATGCCGGAAGATTTAAATTACCGGATACACGAAGCCAACGATGCCCTTTTGTTCTATGGTGAGCATACTTTTGGCGCAGCACAGAGTATATCGGCTCCCTACAGCAGCGCAACACTTGAAATGCGCAGGCTGAAAGAATCCTATGCATGGGATGCTTCCAGGCGGGCCAGAATGGTGCAGGAGGAAGCTCTCGGACTGTTGCAAAGGTATGTATCGGGTGAAGATGAAATGAGTCTTGCCGTATTCAATACACTTCCATGGCAAAGAAACGGGTATGTGACGGTTTTCCTTGATCATGAGAGGGTGCCGCGGGGCAATAGTGTAACGCTGCATGATCTGGAGGGGGGAACCCATCCCGCTCAGCTTGATAGACATATTCACGGCGGGTCATACTGGAATGTACGGGTTGATCAAATTCCTGCATTTGGATACAGAAAATTCATTATTGATGCAGGTGCTGACCGCCAGGACACGGAGGCATTGGCAGAAACACAAGATAATATATATGAAAACGAGTGGTACAGTATTGAGATCGACAGGGAAAGAGGGGTTGTAAGCAGTGTTTGGGATAAGGACATTAATGCCGAGCTGGTTGATAAAGATGCCAGGTGGGGATTTGGTCAGTTTATATATGAAATGCTTGCTGACAGGGATCAGGTTGTGCAAAGGCCCAATGAAGTACCCGTGGAGCAACTTGGTCTTGGGGCTCATGAGCGATGGGGACTTGATTCGGTTTGGTTTGATTCATACAGTGAAGGCGGTATCTGGAATACAATCAGATTCAGGGGAAAGACCCGTGCTGCTGAACCGGTCGATGCATTCAGCTTCGAGGTAAGGCTGTTCAACAATGAAAAAAGGATTGATTTTTCTTATACCATAAATAAAAGGTCGGTAACCGAACCTGAGTCCATTTATGTTGCCTTTCCATTCAAGATAGAAGATTATAAAATATATTCTGATGTGCCGGGCGGGACCTTCAGGGCAGTAGATGAGCAGATACCCGGCTCGACGAATGACTGGAACACTGTACAGAACTTTGTCGCCGTAAGGAACGGTGACAAACAGGTTGTCCTTGGCAGTCATCAGGCCCCGCTTATGCAGTTCGGGAATATTAATACCGGCCGCTTTGAATATAATGCAAAGCCTGAGTCTTCACATATTTATGGATGGCCTATGAACAATTACTGGATAACCAATTTCAACGCGAACCAGTATGGAGAGTACACATGGACCTATTATTTTACATCTGGTAAAGACACAGGTAATGCGTCAGCAACAAGGTTTGGCTGGGAAAGCAGGATACCCTTTCTCACCCGTGTGATGCCTGCAGGAGTAGCAGGAATTGCAACGGAGTCAAAAAAATCGATTCTTTCAGATTTTCCCGTCAATGTGCTGATGGTAAATGCCGTTCCCGGAAACGGCAATAACAGCATTTTGGTTCATATAAGGGAGACCGCGGGTGAAACTGTAAGTTTTGTTCCCCGCTCTCCGGTAAATTCAACCCTGGAGATTGCAGAAACCAATGTGCTCGGTCAGGCTGCCGGCAGGGAACCATCAGGGGAAATTATTCTGAGGCCTTATGAAACTAAGTTTCTGGAAATTTCCTGGTGACAGGATCATGGTTTGCCGGATATGCTAAATTGACAACCCCGTGAAAAAATGATAAAATGATAAAATATTTGTTTTGTCGACGCTTATCCTGATTTCTGCTATTTCCTTTGCACAGAGTATCAACAGGATCAAGGAACCCGTTATGCTCAGGGAGTTTTACAGGCACCACTGAGCCCTGCCCGTCAGGAAGCCGGGCCATGGTTAACATGATCCGGGAGGCAGATTTTCGCACCGAAATAATTGACTATTACCCAGGTTTTAGGTAAATTCATGTGGCCGAAGACATCCTTCTGCTTTTTAAACATAATTTTAACTTAAAACACCAAAGTCATGTCAATAAATAAAATCACAGAACTGCTTGGGGACAAAGCCGATTATCTGTTAAACCATGAAAGTAAGACGGTAGGAAAGGATAAAATGCATTTACCCGGGCCGGATTTCATTGAAAGAGTCGTTTTCAATTCAAACAGAAATCCCAAAGTGCTTCGCAGCCTGCAACAGCTTTTCAGCCATGGCCGCCTTGCCGGAACCGGTTATCTCTCAATCCTGCCTGTTGATCAGGGCATAGAGCATTCAGCCGGAGCTTCTTTTGCACCAAACCCGGTTTATTTTGATCCGGGGAATATCGTGAAACTTGCCATTGAAGGCGGCGCAAATGCTGTAGCATCGACCTTTGGCGTTCTTGCCGCCGTATCACGACAGTATGCATGGCGGATTCCTTTTATTGTAAAACTCAATCACAATGAGTTGCTTACCTATCCGAATAAATATGATCAGATCATGTTCGGAACAGTTGAGGAAGCATGGAATCTTGGAGCCGTCGCCGTGGGTGCCACTATATACTTCGGCTCAGAGGAGTCTTCACGTCAGATTATCGAGGTATCGGAAGCTTTTGAATTGGCCCACTCCCTTGGCATGGCAACCGTCCTGTGGTGCTATACGCGCAACAGTGCCTTTAAGGTGGATGGTAAGGATTACAGCGTGGCCGCCGATCTCACCTCACAGGCGAATCACCTTGGAGTAACCATCCAGGCTGACATAATAAAACAAAAAATGCCTGAACTAAATGGCGGTTACAAAGCTGTTAAATTCGGTAAAACACATGAAAAGGTATACACCGAGTTAACAAGTGACCATCCAATTGATCTTTGCCGCTATCAGGTAGTAAACTGTTACATGGGCCGCGCCGGACTTATCAATTCTGGCGGATCCTCACTGGGGGAGACTGATCTTACCGAAGCTGTAACTACGGCAGTTATTAACAAAAGAGCCGGGGGAACAGGATTGATTTCGGGCAGAAAAGCATTTCAAAGACCAATGGATGAAGGAGCAAAACTGCTGCAGGCCATTCAGGATGTTTATCTTTCAAAGGAGATCACGGTGGCCTGAACCCCCTTATCCGGCGCTGTAAGTCATTTCCGGTTTAATCAAAAAATTCTGCGGGATACATTTTCCCGGAGATTAGATAATTGTTTACCTTCGTGGCTCATAGAAATAAATAAATGGCAAACAGTAAATAACCAGCAGTTGTGCTGACTGTTTCGCTGCCACGTAAAGATAACAAACAGCCTGAAAATGAAAAGACGCAACTTTCTGAATACACTCTTTGTTATGCTGCCTTCCCTGGCGATGCTCCTGGCCATGTCCTGCAATACCGGCCGTGAAGAATTTTATATACAAACAGTTGAAATACCCGAGGGCTATACCCATGAACAGAAGGTGGAACTGTCTGCCAGGGTGCTGCCGCATCCCAGGCAGATGAAATGGTTTGAAGATGAGTTTTTCGGTTTTATCCATTATGGTCCAAATACCTATTCCGGAAGGGAGTGGGGTACAGGTTTGGAGGATGCAGCACTTTTTAATCCTGGCGACCTGGATACTGATCAGTGGTGTGAGCTGATGAAGGCTGCCGGCATTAACAGGGTAATTAAGGTCGTCAAGCACCACGAAGGTTATTGCCTGTGGCAGACCAGGTATACTGACCATTCTGTAGCCTCATCCCCATGGCGTGACGGACAGGGGGATGTGCTCAGGGAGCTTGCCGGGTCATGCGAGAAATACGGATTACGCCTTGGCATCTATCTTTCCCCGGCCGATCTCTACCAGATAGAATCGCCCGGAGGCTATTACGGCAATGGCAGTGAATTTACCAGCCGGGTGATTCCCCGGCAGGCAGAAGGACGCCCTTTTGAAGATAAGCGAACTTTCACTTATGTGGTGGACGACTATAACGAGTATTTTCTAAACCAGCTTTTTGAATTGCTGACCGAGTACGGGCCTATCTATGAAGTGTGGTTTGACGGGGCCAATCCCAAGCCGGGCACGGGGCAGACATACACATATAATGCCTGGTATGAGATGATCTATGAGCTCGCACCTGATGCAGCCATATTCGGGAAGGGGCCAGATGCCCGCTGGTGCGGAAATGAAGGCGGCAGAACCCGTGAGGCTGAGTATAATGTCATACCTTTGGATGCTTCGCCCGAATCGTACGACTGGCCCGATATGACCGCGCAGAACATTGCCGGGCGTGACCGGATAACCGGAGAAACACGTTATTTCCATTACTATCCGGCAGAGACCAACACCTCGATCCGCCACGGCTGGTTCTGGAGAAATGATGATGAGCAGCAGGTAAGAAGCGCCGATGATGTATTTGATATTTATGAGCGTTCTGTAGGCGGCAACAGTATTTTTCATCTTAATATACCCCCCGACACACTGGGACGCTTCTCCGAAAGGGATGCAGCAGTGCTGCTGGAAGTAGGCAGGCGCATAGATGAGGTATACGGATCGAACCTGCTCAAGGATGCCTCAGCCACAGTAAATAATGTTCTTGACGGGAATACCGGAACCTTTTGGCAGTCACCCGGCAAACAGGCTGTAATAGAGGTCACCATCCCCCGGGAGCGGGTTGTTAACCGTTTCATGATCAGGGAGGCCATAGCGCACCGTGGAGAAAGGGTGGAAGAGCATCATCTCGAAGCCAGGGTGAATGGATCTTGGGAGGTTGTTGCCGAAGGCAGGACCGTTGGATACAAGCGAATCCTCCGGTTTCCGGCTGTCAGTGCCGATGCCTTCAGGCTAAGCATTACCGAATCCCGTCTTGAACCTGCAATTGCCAGCCTCTCGGCACATTATTATGATGAACCTCCCAAGCCGGTTGTGATAAGACGTGATGCAGATGGAATGCTTACGATGGGAGTGGGACTCAGCTTTGCCTGGAACTATCATGGCATGATCGACCAGTCGCAGCCCGTGTACTATACCCTTGACGGCAGTGAACCAACAACCGGGTCCCGCAGATACGAGGAGCCTGTTTCATTGCCAATGGGCGGTTATATAAGGGCAAGGGCAATTGTGGAAGGAAGGAAAGGGGCGATAACCGAGAGTCATACGGGAATCATCCGGAAGGGGTGGACTGCACTTGATTCCGAGGGCATGCATGAAGAGGCATCTAGGGTACTTGACGGTAATCTGCGCAGCCGCTGGATCACCGGTGAAGCCGCTCCGGGCACTCACCACCTGACAATAGACATGCAGCAGGAATACAGCATCTCCGGATTTACCTATGTCCCGAATACTGACGGGGGATTTATCGAATCATACGATGTTGATATCAGTTCTGACGGGGAAAACTGGGAGACTGTTCACCGTGGCACTTTTGGAAATATCCGTAATGACCCGAGCCGCAGGATGGCCTCCTTTAATAAGGCTTATGATGCCAGGTTTGTCAGGTTTTCAAACCTTCGGGCTCCCGGCGGAATGAGAAGGGTAGGAGCGGCAGATATTGAAATACTGCCGGCAGATTGACAAAACGGATAGTCATGGCAGGATCAATGCGGATTGTTAAACCCCAGGCAAAATTACATGCTACCTGAAAAAACAGATAAATAATGAACCACTTCCTGTTATATTCTATATTATTAAGCCTTTATCTTATCTCATGTCAGCCGGTACCCCCGGGAACAGGGTTTGATGAACCCGCCGACCCCGTCCTGTTTCAGCAGGCTCCATGGGATCAGGCCCTGCCGGGCCTGAATGTTGCTTTTGGCAGCATAGACAAGAGGTACGAATATCAGCGCCCGCCATCAACGGGTGGGAATCAGGAATGGAGCGGTTCATCATGGCGGGGAGAAAGAAAAAACATACAGCTTAAAATATGGAGCAGTGAACCTGTTCAGCGTATCAGGGTTTCATGTTCATCGTTCTTTTCCGAAAATGGCGGAGAAATTGATGCGACCAGCATAGGTATTTATCCTGTAAGGTATTTGCTGACCGATAAATTTCTTGCCGGCTGCGGATGGCGTGACAAAGACACTATACCGGCATATCTGGCGGCAGACATGCTGGAAAACAATCAACTCTTCAATCTCGCAGGAAACACTCTCCGGCCCGTCTGGTTAACAATTGACATTCCGGAGGATGCCCCTGCGGGTAATTACTCTGGGAAAGTCACAGTTTCATACAGGGGCGGGAGGGATATTGAGTTGCCCGTAAACCTGAGGGTGCACGATCTGAAACTGCCGCCCCCCTCTCAGTGGTCTTTTCATTTGGATCTATGGCAAAATCCTTTTGCCGTTGCCCGGTATTATGATGTTGAACCCTGGTCGGAAGAACACTGGGAATTGTTGCCTCCCTATTTGACTATGCTTGCAAATGCCGGCCAGAAATGCATTACAGCCAGCATTCTTGAAAGGCCCTGGGGAGGGCAGACCTATGATCCCTTCAGATCGATGATCGGGTGGACCCACAAAGGTAACGGAGAGTGGGAGTATGATTATTCAGTTTTTGACCGCTGGGTAAATACTGCCATGGAAGCCGGTATAACAAGGCAGATTAATTGCTATTCGATGGTTCCCTGGGGAAACCTGGTTCATTATTATGACAACGATTCCACCGGTTATGTAACACAAATGCTTGAGCCGGGCTCCGCCGCATATGAGGCTGTATGGAGGCCATTTCTTGAAGATTTCCGCGACCATCTTAAAACCCGTGGCTGGCTGGATATAACTCTTATTGCCATGGATGAAAGAGGCCTGGATGAGATGAAAAGCATGGTGGCCCTGCTCAAGGATGTAGCCCCGGAATTTAAAATAGCCCTGGCAGGTAACTATCTTGAAGAGTTAAATGATGACCTTTATGACCTTTGTGTTCATATTTATCCCCAGCTGGAAAAGGAGCTTATTAGCGAAAGGGTTGAAAGGGGCATGCCCACAACTTTCTATACTATGTGTGCACCGCCTGAACATCCGAACAATTTCACCTTTTCCCCCCCCGCCGAACAAGCCTGGCTGGGATGGCATGCTTCTGCATCAGGCTTCAGCGGATTTCTCCGCTGGGCATACAATTCATGGGTGGAAGACCCTGTCCGTGACTCACGGTTCAGGACCTGGCCAGCAGGAGATACGTACCAGGTTTATCCGGGGCCCCGCTCTTCAATAAGGTTTGAGCGTTTACGTGAAGGCATCCAGGATTATGAAAAGATACGGATCGTCCGGGCTTTACTTGAATCCCGCGGCGATAGCATGGGGTTGTCGGAGCTGGATGCCATTCTTGAGCACTTTTCCCTGGAGAATGTTACACAACCGGATGCTGCCCACTGGCTAGAAAAAGGACAGAAAGTACTGGATGATCTTTCCGGCAGCCTGGAGAATGCATTCCAATAGCTTTTCCAGGCCCCTGCCTGAAACCCTCCTGACAGGGATAATGCTTACAGGAACGGGTATAGAGCCGGCATTGGAGCAACCATCTTTGTAAAATTTTTTAAAAATCAGTGCCCATTAAATATTTCCAATTATCTTTAAGGCAGAAAAGTTCAGAGCAGAAGCCTGCTTTCACCAGGTTACCGGCGGCCCTATGGTGGTCTGCCCAGTTAATTTAATGTATGTGTTGGTCTCAAATATCATTAAACCTAACTTAAGTAAAAAAAGATGGAGAAATTGAAATTGAAAAGATCTGCAGTAATAGCGCTCATGGCTGTTTTCACCGTAGCAATATGTTTTATAGTTCTTGGCGCCATTTCAGTTGAACTGATGGCTTCACTGGGACTCAGTTCAGGTCAGTTTGGAACCCTCGTCCTTGGATTCTTTCTGACCAGCTGCATCGTCCAGCTTTTTATCGGCCCGCTTGTTGATAGCCTGGGATTTAAGCCGGTTGCCGTTATTGGTTTTGTAGGAACGGGACTAAGCCTGCTGCTGCTTGCCTTTGCCACCAGTTTCACTCTGGCATTAGTTGCCTGTATTTTTATGGGAATAGGTGCAATGTCTTTAAATACTGTTGGCAACACACTTATTCCTGTGGTTCTTTTTGAAGGAAAGGATCCTGCACGGGCAAGCAATTTCGGCAATGCATTTTTTGGATTAGGCTATATTCTGACTCCTCTGCTTATCGTGTTTATGTTTAATTCGCTGAATATGAGTCATAACAACGCCCTTGTTGTCATGAGCATGCTGATGGTGGTTTTTTTGGTGTTCGCGCTAACGGCCTCTTTCCCTAAATTATCCATTGGCTTTAAATTTTCCACTGCATTCAGGTTACTTTACCAGCCGGCCGTATTGATTGCTGCCCTTGCCTTATTTTGTTACATATCCCTTGAGATATCGATGGGCACCTGGATCAGGTCACTTATGGATGAACTTTATGCGGGCAGTGCCACAGCAGGTGCTACTGCAAGTACCGGAATTGTTTTGAGCTTATTCGGGGTCGCCATGATGATCGGAAGGTTCCTTTTTGCTTTTGTTAAAAATTTAACTGCAATGGGCTCGAAAGTAATAGTTATTGCCTCCCTTGTCTCACTGGCAGCAATCTTCCTTATGATCACAGCCGGAAGTCCTTTCCTGGGAATAGTTGCGGTTATACTCGCCGGCCTGGCATTTGCGCCAATTTTTCCAACCATTATAGGGGTAACTTTCAGCAAATTCCATCCCAGTTTATATGGCAGCATCTTTGGAATAGTATTTTCTGTTGGTTTGCTGGGTGGCACATTTGTGCCCAATATTATCGGTAACCTGAGTGTTGAGGCTTCTGTGCAACAAAGTCTCTTTATTCCCGGCATAATGGCCGCGATACTTGTCATAATTTCCCTGTTCATAGGGCGTGTAGGAAAAAAGAAAATAACCGAAACCCTTGAAAGCCCTGTGGACATTGCCAAGCCGGTGGAACCTGCTGTTTAGCAGTATTGCTTCATAAGTTGAATTGTATGACTCAGGCAAAATGGCAACAACTAATCTCTTTGGACGGCAGTTTGTAAAACAGGTTACAATCGGGACAGCTGCAATTGCGGGAGCATTGGCAACCGGCTTTACACTGCCGGGTTGCACCAGTGCGGATGAAGATGCGGCAGGACCACATCCCAATATAATATTCTTCCTGGTTGATGATATGGGATGGCAGGATACTTCGGTCCCTTTCTGGATAGAAAAAACCCATTTTAACGGACTGTACAATACACCAAACATGGAAAGGCTGGCGGCCAGCGGGATGAAGTTCACCCAGGCGTATGTTTCATCCGTATGCTCGCCAACCCGGACTAGCCTGATGACAGGGATGAATGCCGCACGGCACGGGGTGACTAACTGGACGTTGCATCGGAACATTCCGACCGACCTCCCTGATGATATTCTCGAGATGCCGGCATGGAACATGAATGGCCTTCAGCCTGCCGATACAATCGAAAATTCGGTTTATGCAACCCCGTTACCAAAGATACTTCAGGATAACGGCTACTTCACCATACATTCCGGCAAGGCTCACTGGGGCACCATCGGCACACCGGGTTCTGACCCTGTCAACCTTGGTTTCGATATAAATATTGCGGGGCATGCTGCAGGCGGACTGGGAAGTTACCTTGGAGAGAATAACTTTGGCAACGCTGAAAAGGGAGAGCATACGTTACCGAGGGGTGTTCCGGGACTTGAAAAATACCATGGAGATACCATCAACCTTACCCATGTGCTTACCCTCGAGGCAATCAGGGCCCTTGACCAGGCAAGAGGCGCGGGCAGCCCTTTTTACCTGTACATGTCCCATTATACCGTGCATACACCATTGGAGCCCGACTACCGTTTCTACCAGAGATACAAGGATATGGGCATGGAAGAACCCGAAGCACGTTACGCCTCAATGCTGGAGGGAATGGACAGAAGCCTTGGCGACCTGATGGATTACCTCGATGAACACGGACTGTCAGATAATACTGTTATCCTGTTTCTCTCCGACAATGGCGGCCTGAGCGCACATTCCCGTGGAGGAGAGCCACATACACACAATTACCCGTTGAAAAGCGGCAAAGGGTCTGCCTATGAGGGAGGGATCAGGGTTCCGATGATCGTCAGCTGGCCCGGTTTGGTTGAACCCGGATCAGTAAATAATGATTACCTGCTCGTTGAGGATTTTTTCCCGTCTATACTGGAAATTGCAGGAGCGAGAAATTATCGTACGGTACAGCAGGTTGACGGGATCACTTTTGTTCCCCTGCTCCGGCAGATCAGGTTAATGGCTGAAAGACGCAGCCTTGTATGGCATTATCCCAACAAGTGGGGCGCGGAAGGGCCGGGCATAGGCACTACAAGCACAATCCGCAGCGGAGACTGGAAGCTGATTTACTGGTATAAGGACCAGCAGTTTGAACTTTACAACATACACGATGATATTGCAGAACAAAATAACCTGGCAGACCGTGAACCGGAGAAAGTAATGGAACTGGCAGCAGAATTAGGCGAATACCTCAGGATGGTAAATGCCTTCAGACCTAATTTCAAGGCCTCGGGTGAAGAAGTTCCCTGGCCGGATGAGGCTGTATTTAATAATCAGTAATTTAAACCCGGAAAGTTATAATAATCAATTATCAAATACCTGAATACTAATGAATAAAAGATCAACAAATTCAAGTCGTCGCAAATTCATTGGTGATGTTGCTGCGATCAGTACGGTTGGTGCATTGGGAATTGGCGCAGTAGTAGCATCGTGCAACAGAAAATCAAAATATTCTGCACCTGTTTTTTTGGATAAGGCTCCCGGTGGACCCCTGCTGAAAGCCGGACTGATAGGCTGCGGAAGCCGGGGTACCGGTGCCGCTATTAACTTTATTGATGCAGGCCCGAACCTTGAGATAGCTGCATTGGGCGATATTTTCGAACACAGGATGGAACGTAGCAGAAACGAACTTAAAGAGCAGAGGGGGATAGAGGTTGCTGAACAGAATTGTTTTCTTGGTTTTGATGCCTACCGGAAGGTAATTGACGCAGGAGTGGATATAGTTCTTTTGTGCACTCCCACGCATTTCAGGCCTTTGCATTTTGAATATGCAATTCAGGCCCGAAAACATGTTTTTGCTGAAAAACCAGTTGCCGTAGATCCAGTAGGGGTCCGGACTGTAATGGCCGCCGGCAGGATGGCTGAATCGGCTGGCCTTAATGTTGTTGCGGGAACGCAAAGAAGACATCAGCGGGATTATGTAGAAACCTTCGAGATGGTAAAAAACGGGGCAATCGGCGATCTTGTTTCTGCCAATTGTTACTGGAATCAGGGCCGGATGTGGCATGTTGATGCTGCCAGGCAGGAAGGGTGGAGCGATATGGAGGCTATGCTTCGTGACTGGGTTAACTGGAACTGGCTCTGCGGCGATCACATACTCGATCTGCATATACATAATCTTGATGTTGTAAACTGGTTCTTTGAGAAGCATCCGGTGAAGGCGGTTGGCTTTGGCGGGCGGCACAGGTTGCAAAGGGGCAATCATTACGATTTTTTCAGCACTGACTTTCAATTTGATGATGGCAGGCACATACACAGCATGACCCGTCAGATTGACGGATGTACCAATAACGTATCAGAGATAATATACGGGACAAAGGGTTTTACCAATGCACGGAACAGGATTGTAGATTATAAAGGGAACCTCATATGGCAATATCAGTATCCCTCTGGTGATGACGGTCAGCCGATGAACAGCCTCGCGATAAGTCCCTATGTTCAGGAGCATATAAACCTTGTTACAGCAATCCGCACAGACGACTATATAAATGAAACCCGGAACATTTGCCAGTCAAATATGACAGGTATAATGGGGCGTGAGTCAGCTTACACAGGAAGGGAAGTAACCTGGGATGAAATGATGAGCTCAGATTTACGGCTTGGCCCCACCGAATACAAATTCGGGCCGGTTGACCCGGCCGTTGTTCCCAGGACACACCCGGCACCGGGAACATCTCCTGCATAAGCATGCTAGAAAGGATCACTAATCATATACAAATAGATTAAAAAAAAATGCAATCAAACAGAAGAGAATTCCTGCGAAAGGCGGGTGCCGTTTCAGTTGGTTTAAGCTTCATTCCAACTATAATAAAAGCTTCCGCGCTGGGTCGTGAAGGTCATATCCCGCCCAGCGACAAAATCAACATGATCTTGATTGGCAGCGGAAGCATGGGAAGGGCGAACCTCAACCAGTTTTTGAATTTCGATGATGTCAGGGTCATCGCAGTTTGTGATATTGATGATGATCACTCGGCTGCAGCCAAAAAAATGGTTGATGAGAAATATGGCAACACCGATTGCCGCGTATATAAAGATTTTCGGGAAATTCTGGAAAAAGAGAAGTCTGATGCGGCGATCCTGGCATTGCCCGATCACTGGCATGCCCTGATCTCCTGCGCTGTGGCAAATAAAAAGATAGATATCTACGGCGAAAAACCACTGGCAAGATACCTTGCCGAGAGCAGGGCGATTGTTGAGGCGGTACACCGTAACAAAATCATCTGGCAGACCGGAAGTCAGCAACGTTCCGAGGCAAATTTTCATCACGCATGTGAATTGGTTTTCAATGGCAGGATAGGTAAAGTTGATTATGTGGAAGTAGGTCTGCCCGATGGCGGACACTATATTGGGAATCCTCCCCGGAGGCCTGTTCCTGAGAGTGCGGACTGGGACATGTGGCTGGGACCTGCTCCACTGGTGCCTTTCAGGGGTGTTTTGCATTGGAACTGGCGCTGGATTATGAATTATTCCGGTGGACAACTGACCGACTGGGCAGGTCACCATATCGACATTGCCAACTGGGGCCTGGGGCTGGACCGTACCGGGCCTGTTACTGTCAAAGGGACAGGAAGGTCGAACAATGACGGTATTTACAATGTGCCTGTTGAATATGATTTTACATGTGTTTATTCCAATGGCCTGAAAATGCGGGTAGCTAACCAGTCGAAACTCGAACTTGGTATGGGAACCAGGTGGAAGGGAACAGATGGCTGGATACATGTAACCAGGGGAGGACTGAGTGCTTCAGATGATAATATTCTGAAAGAAAAGATTGGCAGCGGCGACACTTCGCTGTATAAAAGCACGCACCATCATCGGAATTTTATAGACTGTATAAAATCCAGGAAGGAGACTATTGCCCCGGCTGAAGCCGGTCACCGTGCGATAAGTGTGGCGCACCTGGGTGAAATTGCAATGAAAACAAAACGGCAGCTTCATTGGGATCCGCATACTGAAAAATTTACCGATAACAACATATATGCAACCCGCTTATTGAGCAGGCCATACCGTTCCCCATGGGAATCTCCGGTTTAAATTCTCATGAATCCCCATGTCACTGAGTGACACAAAAAGCCATGGGCAAACCATGGGGGTTCCATGA
>SLJO01000233.1 GCA_007135095.1 Bacteroidales bacterium
CTATCTTCATAAAAAAGGGATTGCATTTGTGTAAATTATAATCAGCAGATATTCATAACAATGCCACTACCTGAGTAACATCTTTTATTTTGTCTGTTAGTCCGCGATTACCCGTATACAAATCTTTATTTGTATGGCTGGATATTGGAGATTTATTCATAAAAAAAGCCCTCTCATACATGCAGCAGAGATGGCTTTGAATATAATTTACAGGGTCGTTATTTTTTTACCGAGTCAACCACTGCTTTGAATGCTTCAGGATGATTCATGGCAAGGTCTGCCAAAACTTTCCGGTTGAGTTCGATTCCTTTTTTATTCACTGCACCGATGAATTCGGAGTAAGACATCCCATGTTCACGCACTGCTGCATTTATCCGCTGGATCCACAATCCCCTGAAGGCTGATTTCTTTTTCTTGCGGTCACGGTATGCATATTGCAAACCTTTTTCAACGGCATTTTTTGCAACCGTATAAACATTTTTTCTTCTGCCAAAGTAACCTTTGGCCTGCTTAAGCACCTTTTTTCTTCTCTGTCTTGATGCTACAGCATTAACTGATCTGGGCATTTTATTTATTCATTATGAATGTTCAGCGGTCCGTTTTTCGGACACTTAACAAGCTGATACACTCCGGTTAATAACAAATTTATGAGTGATTCACTTTTTATTTCATCGCGAGCAGCAGGCGTACGTTTTTCTCGTCCGGCTTACTTACAAGGGTGGAATAGGTAAGGTTTCTTTTTCTTTTAGTTGATTTTTTTGTAAGGATATGGCTCTTGTAGGCATGCTTCCTTTTAATCTTCCCTGTTCCGGTCAGTGTGAAACGCTTTTTCGCTCCGGAATTAGTCTTCATCTTCGGCATTGCAATATTTTATTTACGATTATTAATTTTTCCTTTTCATTGTTTTGGGGGCTATGAACATTGTCATTCTTTTGCCTTCAAGCCTTGGCAGCTGTTCTACCCTCCCGTATTCTTCCAGCTCCTGCGCAAATCTTAATAGCAGTATTTCTCCCTTTTCCTTAAAAAGTATTGTTCTTCCCTTGAAAAAAACAAATGCCTTTATTTTTGATCCTTCTGAAAGGAATTTCTTGGCATGGTTTAGCTTGAAATTGAAATCATGCTCATCCGTATTTGGTCCAAAACGAATTTCCTTTATAACGACTTTTACTGTTTTTGCCTTGATTTCTTTTTGTTTCTTCTTCTGCTGATATAGAAACTTCTGGTAATCAATTATCTTGCAGACAGGCGGGTCGGCATTTGGAGAAATTTCTACTAAATCAAGCTCCATTTGATCAGCTAAATTTAAAGCTTCGGATAAGGGAACGACCCTGGGTTCATCAATATTTTCACCAACCAGGCGCACCATCCTTGCTTTAATTTTCTCGTTGATCTTGTGTTTTGGCTCCTGCCGGAGCAGTCTTCTTGGACCTCTGGAAAATCTTTGTACTGCTATGTTTCAGCCCTCCTTCTTTTCGTTACTATTAAGTTGATTGTGAATATCTGAAAATTGTTTTTTCAATCTCCCGTTTTACAAAGTTAGCAAATTCTTCCAAATTCAACGAACCTTTATCACCCTCTCCCTGCTTTCTTACAGATACAGTCTGGTTTTCCGCCTCTTTTTCTCCAACTATAAGCAGGTAGGGGATGCGCTTTAACTCGTTATCTCTTATTTTTTTACCGATCTTCTCACTTCTTAGATCAATCAGGCCGCGAAGATCGTAATTTTTCAGGAAATTTAAAACTTTTTCTGCATATTTATTAACTTTCTCACTTATTGGCAATATAACAAACTGTTCAGGGGTGAGCCAAAGCGGGAATTTTCCTGCTGTATGCTCAATAAGCACTGCAACAAATCTTTCCATTGAGCCAAAGGGTGCCCGGTGTATCATTACGGGACGGTGTTTTTGATTGTCCGAACCGGTATATTCCAGTTCGAACCGCTCGGGCAGGTTATAATCTACCTGGATGGTTCCCAGCTGCCACTTCCTTCCAATTGCATCTTTAACAAGGAAATCAAGTTTGGGCCCGTAAAAAGCTGCTTCACCGTATTCAATCCTGGCATCCAGCCCTTTTTCCTGGGTTGCCTCAATTATGGCCTTCTCTGCTTTTTCCCAGTTTTCGTCGCTGCCTATGTATTTTTCCTTATCATCCGGGTCACGCAATGATATTTGCACAAGGAAGTCCTTGAAATCAAGTGCCCCGAAGATAATAAAGATTATATCTATCACCTTGATGAACTCTTCTTTTAACTGATCGGGACGGCAGAAAATATGTGCGTCATCCTGGGTGAAGCCCCTTACCCTGGTGAGCCCGTGAAGTTCACCGCTTTGTTCATAACGGTATACCGTGCCGAATTCGGCCATCCGGATGGGAAGGTCCCTGTAGGAGCGGGGTTTGAATTTATAAATCTCACAGTGATGCGGGCAGTTCATGGGCTTAAGCAGGAACTCTTCTCCTTCGGTTGGCGTGCTTATTGGTTTGAAGGAGGATTCACCGTATTTTGCATAATGGCCGGACACAACGTAAAGTTCTTTCTGACCGATATGGGGGGTAATAACCTGCTCATAGCCATGTTTTCTTTGTACCTGTTTAAGAAAGTCCTCGAGTCTTTCCCTCAGTTGTGCCCCTTTGGGCAACCAGAGGGGCAAGCCCGAACCAACATTTTGTGAAAAGGTGAACAGCTCAAGCTCTTTTCCTATTTTTCTGTGATCCCTTTCTTTGGCCTGCTCAAGCATTTGAAGATGTTCCTCAAGCATTTTCTGTTTTGGGAAACTGACGCCGTAAATCCGGGTGAGTTGCTTGTTTCTTTCGTTTCCTCTCCAGTATGCCCCTGCAATATTGAGTAATTTAAAAGATTTGATATACCCGGTATGAGGAAGATGAGGACCGCGGCACAGATCGGTAAAACTGCCATGGGTATAGAAAGAAATAGTCCCGTCTTCAAGGTCACGCAGCAACTCAACTTTATATTCGTCACCCTTTTTTGAATAATGCTCCAGTGCTTCTTTTTTGGGGATCTCCTTCCTGATATAGGGATTTTTCTGCTGTACAAGCTCCTTCATCTTTTTCTCGATAGCGGGAAGATCTTTCTCGGAGATGCTTCTTTCTTCACCCAGGTCTATGTCATAGTAAAAACCCGTTTCGATTGAGGGTCCAATGCCAAGCTTCACGCCGGGGTAAAGCGCTTCAAGGGCTTCTGCCATCAGATGGGCTGATGAGTGCCAGAAGGCATGCTGCCCTTCTTCATCTTCCCATTTATTGAATTTTATACTTGCATCCTTTTCAATGGGCCTTTGAAGGTCATAAATCTCGCCGTTTACGGTTACCGACAATACTTCTTTTGCCAGGCTGTTGCTCAGTGATTTTGCGATTTCCAGACCGGTTATTCCTATTGGATATTCTCTTATTGAATTATCGGGGAACGTTATTTTTATCATCAAATATTTTAATTATACCATTGCGTTTTAATTTGCAAAGATAATCAATTTGATTTTAATCAGACACACGATAAACCATGCGGATATATAAGCCCGTAAGCAAGAAGTATCACTAAGAAAATGCAGGACTCATGATAGCGGGACATAATTGTCATAGCTCATGCATACTGCACTGGAAAACCCGATCCCTTTTTCTATTATCCTGTCCCATTGCTGCGGGCTGCAATCATTTATATTCACCCGGCTTACACCATTCTCGCAGATTGCGGCTATGATCCCTGCATTGAACGAATCCCCGGCGCCGATGGTGCTCAGCGGACTGATGGAAGGAACAGGAAAATGCCTGGTGAAACCAGGGGTGCAAAGATCAACTCCCTGGGAGGAACGTGTATACACCAGTGCGCTGCAATTGGCAAAACAAGGAAGTGCCCATGTGGCTTCCGCATTTTTTGTCCCGAATATTGTCTCAAAATCTTCATTCGATCCCCTGACTATGTCAGCGCGGGTAATGTTGTCTTCTATAAACGGCTTAACCTTGTCAAGCTCATTAAGATGGGAGTCGCGGAAATTGGGATCGTATATTATCAGGGCTCCCTGATCTGAAGCAATGTTCCTGAGTTTTAATACATGTTCTCTGGTTTGATGGGAAATGGAATAGAATGAACCGAAAAGGAGAACATCCAGTGGACCTGGAGACGGCAAGGGGGGGTGTTCCGGAGGTTTGTTACCCTTGTAGAAGGAATAAGTGGCATTGCTGTTATGGTCAAGAAATGCCAGGGCAATAATGGACTGGGAATCCTCATGATGCAAAAACGAGGTATCAACCTTGTTGGCATCAAGGAAGTCCGATATAAGTTCTCCTGCTTTGTCGCTGCCGCAGGTTCCTGTAAAACTGACGGGCAGCCCGCTTCTGCCAAGGGAAATAGCAGAATTCAGCATGGATCCGCCCGGTCTGGCAGCAATCGGCTGGCCATCCCTGAACATAATGTCAAATACAACCTCTCCAATAGTATAGATTTTTCTTATTCTGGTGTTGCTCATAATATGATTTGGGATATTTTAAAATATAAAGCGCAGTCCCACTGGCAAAAATACAAGAACCATCAAGCCAGGCTGATGGTTCTTGCGGTACTTTAAGGAACATCAAAGTGTATAACCCGCACGGTAATCCCTGTGATAATGCTGCTCAGCTTCAGGATCGTCAATAAACGATTCTGAAGCAGGATCCCAGTTAACGGGCCTCATCAGTTCATAGGCTATATTCCCCAGAGTGCAGGTTGTAGCCGTCCGGTGCCCGACTTCGACAGGAACAACCGGATCCCTGCGCAGACGGACTGACTCAATGAAGTTTACAAGATGCGGGATTCCGATCTCATATGCCGGTGCATCTTCCCTTTCTCCCTCAGGCGGCATAAAATCCGGGTCCGAGGCCACATAATGTCCGCGGCTTACTTCTATAAAGCCTTCAGAACCTATGAATTTGACCCCCTTGGTCATTGCTTCGTCAAAAGGTTCCTCGGTCATGACTGTGCCATCCCGAAATTCGTATGTCAGGAACTTATATTCGCCATATCCTGCCGGTATTATTCTTACGGGTCCGCTGTTATCCTTGTCCAGGGCCCACTGAACTATATCAAACATATGGGCACCCCAGTCGGTGGTAAAGCCACCGCCCATTTCCTTATACCATCTCCAGGCACCCCAGATGGTTTCGTCTTGCGGAGGGTCCAGGGAGATGGGAGGGTTCAGTTCGTGATTGTAATGTACATAAGGATTTGGGCCTAACCAGAGGTCCCAGTTAAGATCAGCGGGCAGGGTTTCTTCAGGCAGGTCATAGGGGACAGGAGGACCTCCGACATGGGCATGAGCCTTTTCAATCCTGCCCAGTGCTCCGTTCCTTACAAGTTCAACAGCGTGCTGGAATGCTGCATCAGAGCGTTGCTGGCTGCCGGTTGCAAGTATGATATTATTGTTCCTTACTGCCCTTACAAGCTCAACGCCCTCTTTAATTGTGAAGGTAAGCGGTTTTTCCATATAGATATCCTTGCCTGCCCGGCAGGATTCAACCCCCATAATTCCATGCCAGTGATCAGGTGTGGCTATTATCACCGCGTCAATATCATCACGATCGAGAATATGATGGTAATGCTCATAAGTCACAACTTCAACATCCTGACCGGTTTCATTGTAATAGTCGTTCATTCTCTTTTCAAAGCGATCACGCTTAATGCCGTATACATCTGCCCCGGCAACAATGCGGACACCTTCAATTCCCCGGAAGCCCTGCATCAGGTACATACCCTGTCTCCCCAGCCCGATAATCCCCAGTGTGATCACATCATTTGCAGGGACTCCGCAACGTTGTATTAACGGGAGAACAGATAATCCAGCTGCTCCCGCAAATGAAGTCCTGATAAATCTGCGCCTTGAAATTCTTCGCATATTTTTTATAATTTAATTAATAAAGGCTGTGAAAATCAATATACATTAAGTTTTTTCAGCTTAAAATACGCACAGACAGATGAAAAAATTTTATGTCAAAGCGTAGCGCAACAGCCGGGGGATTCACCTGCGCAGGTTATCATCACAGTGTATACCCGGCCCGGTAATCCCTGTGGTAAAATTTTTCTGCATCAGGATCATCAACAAAATAATTCGTTACCGGGTTCCATTTTACCGGTCTGCCAAGCTCATTTGCTATGTTGCCCAAAATACATGTTATAGCTGTCCTGGTTCCTATCTCTACGGGTACTACAGGATCCCTGCGATGTCTCATTGCCAGAATGAAATCTTCCAGATGGGGCACACCGGTTTCGTAGGGCAGATCCCCATGACCGCGCAATTCCTCATCTTCGGGGAAAAGTGACTTCTCGGAAGAATCGTAATGGCCACGTGCAACCTCTATCCATCCATCTTCGCCCCAGAATTTAACACCCCGTGTTTCCGCCGCATCGTATGGTCTGTTAAGAACCCTGGCTCCGTTACGGTATACATAAGTCAGGTACTGGGTATTCCCGTGGCCGGGAGGGATTATTTCAACAGGCCCGCCATTATCCTCTTCCAGCGCCCACTGGGCTATATCAAAATTATGGGCCCCCCAGTCGGTAATAAAGCCGCCTCCTGTTTCCTTGAAATATCTCCATTCAGCCCAGTATGTTTCATTTTCGACCGGATCAAGCGATATTGTCGGGTTTAATCTGTGATTGTAATGAACATAGGGATTTGGCCCCAGCCACATATCCCAGTTAAGATCGGCGGGAACCGGCTCTTCCGGAAGATCATAGGGGGAGGGGAAGTCGCCTGCATAAGCATAAATGCTGTCAACTTTCCCAATAGCGCCTGCTCTTACCATTGCTACCGCATGATGGAAATTTTTGTCGGACCGCTGCTGACTGCCCACTCCAAGTATAATATTGTTTTCCCGTACTGCCCTCACCAATTCCACTCCTTCCCTGATGGTAAAAGTGACAGGCTTTTCAAGGTAAATTTGCTTGCCGGCATTGCAGGAATCAATGGCCTGGATTGCGTGCCAGTGGTCCGGTGTGCTTATAACAACCCCGTCAATGTACCTGTCGTCAAGAAGTTCCCGGTAGTCCTCGTAGGTGGTAACCCTGACATTCTCGCCCGTCTCATCATAGTGTCTGTTAAGAAGAAGTGAGAAACGGTCACGCTTAATTCCGTAAACATCTGCTCCTGAAACTACCTGGACTCCCGGAATGGAATTAAAACCACGCATCAGTCCGATTGCCTGCTGACCTAATCCGATAAATCCCAGGCGGATAGTGTCATTAGGAGATACCCCGCAGCTTTTTATAAGGGGTAAAAAAGATATACCTGCTGCTCCGGCAACGGAGGTTTGAATAAATCTTCTTCTTGAATAGCTTTTCATAGATTTAGTTTTAAGGATTTATTTTCATGTCATTTCAAAGTAGTTATAGCCCGGTTTTTTATAAGATGCCTGAGCGGACTGAATAATCTTTCCAGAAGGCTTATTTCATCTGTGGAGATTTCTGCAATTCCGGGCAGTTGCCTTACTACATCAAGCTCGTAGCCAAAGGATGTCGTGGCTCCGTTGGTAAGGGATATTACAGCGGGGAAGCCGTCAGCAACCGGCGCTCCTGAAACCGAATGCACGCGTCCTTCCACCATGCCGAATTCCATATAGGGATAACCCTCAAGTTTGATGTTGACCCTTTGACCCGGTTTGACTTTGCCGGCTCCGGTGAAGGGGAGGGTGATCCATGTATGCAGACTGCCCATATCTTCGGGTACAATTGAAAAGACCGGGTCGCCGGAGCGCAGTTCCTGCAGGCTGCTCCATATTGAAAGAAAATTAAGTGTGCCGGTAGCCGGAGCTACTATTAAATATGAGTTTTCCCATGCTGCAAGCGAACTTTCCAGTTGTCTGAAAGCATTCCCGATAACAGTCATAAGATGCTGGTGTCTTTCCTCCTTCTCAAGCCTTGTGTCAGCAATGCTTCTTTCCAGCCTGGCAATAGTAATTCCGGCATCCGAAATATTAAGGTTTGAAGTTTCAAGTGCCTGCTGCTTATTCAAGAGTGAAGTCTGGGCTTTTTCGTATTCAGCTATTGATATTACACGTGAAACATACAGAAGCGAGTCTCTCCTGAACTGAGTCAGCCCAAGTTGCAAATCTCTGTTGACGAGGGATTTCTGCCGTACAAGATTATCCCGGTAGCCAACATATTCATTAAGTTCTTCGCTCAGGGCAGCTACTCTTTTTTCATAATAATCCTGGCTCACAAAGATCCTGTAATCATATAAGGCCGCGGCAAGTTGGTTGTAGGAGGGTTGAACTTCTCCAAGGACAAGATCTCCGGGTATTGGTACCCGGGAAATGTCCGAATCCGACAAGATTATACCATTAATAAGCCTGATATAATCACGCAAACGAAAAATATCAGCATATCTGGCAGAATTTTCCATAACTGCCAGGGTATCGTTCTTCCTGACCTCTGATCCGTCAATGTGAAATATTGCCTCCGGTCTCCCTGATGATCTGGCAATCAGTACAGAGGGCGGATTTTCTTTTGTGATTACAACAGGGGCCCTGACTATATCAGGGTAACTGAAAAACCGGCTGCCAACCATTATTACAACAACAACCAGAAACAGTATACCGATGCCCCACCTCACAAGCCAGCCGGGCGGCTTGCCAAGTATTTCCTGCATGTCTTCTGAACGCAGATGAATCTCTTCTTTTTTTTTATCTTCGTGCATATTCCCGGCCATACTTTCCTTACAGGTTGAAACTATTAAATGGGTTTAATGTTTATTGTAAAAGTATTAAAATTTTACAATTCCAGCTGGTTTTTCACCAGTATATAATAAGCTCCCTGTTTACTTATCAGTTCCTTATGAGTTCCTGACTCCACAATTTTACCCTTTTCAATAACAATGATCTGGTCAGCGTTTTTTACAGTACTCAAGCGGTGAGCTACAACAATTACGGTCCTGCCCCTGAAAAATTCCTGAAGGTTTTCCAGGATTACTTTTTCATTGTTGGCATCGAGCGCATTGGTGGCTTCATCAAAAAACATATAATCAGGATCTTTATATACTGCCCTTGCAATCAGCAGCCGTTGTTTCTGGCCCTGGCTCAGTCCGTGGCCCTCGCTGCCAATCCTTGTATTGAATCCCAGGGGAAGGCTCTCTATAAATTCATATATATTGGCAATTTTCACTGCTTCCAGTAATTTTTGCTTGTCAATATGCCCGGCGCCGGGTGCAACATTATTTGCAATTGTATCGGAAAAAATATACCCATCCTGCATTACTACCCCGCAGTGCCTTCGCCATTGTCGCAAACTGTACATGTCAAGACGGCGGTTACCGATATTTACCTGTCCCTTTACCGGAGGATAAAATCCAAGGAGTAGTTTTACAAGGGTCGTTTTCCCGCTGCCGGAGGTGCCGACCAGTGCTGTCTGCTTGCCCGGGGGAATCGACAGTGAAATATTATTCAGCACCAGCTCCGATTCGGGACCCTCGTATTGAAAGCTAACATCCCTGACATCAATTCCTGAATTTGCAGGGATATCCTGCAACCTTTCTCTCTCCGGATCCTCCTCGTCTTTACGATGATGGATCTCTCCCATCCTCTCAAGGCTGATCCTGGCATCCTGTGTGGTGTTGAAAAAACTTATCAGTTGTTCCACCGGGCTGTTCAGCTGACCTATAATGTACTGTACAGCAAGCATCATGCCCAGTGTCATGGTTCCATCAATAACGGCAGTTGCCGCTATCACAGTAATTAGAATGTTTTTTATTTCATTCAGAACAAGTGCGCCTGATTGCTGGTATTGCCTTAAAGACAATCCCTTAATGCTTGTTCTGAATAATTTTGCCTGTATGGATTCCCACTCCCATCTTTTTTGCTGTTCGCAGTTTTGCAGTTTAATTTCCTGCATGCCCTGAATAAGCTGGATAATGTTACTCTGGTTAGCCGCCATTTGCGCAAACCTCCTGTGGTCAAGTTCGGCTCTTCGCCTCAGGAAAATATATACCCACAGTCCGTAAAGAAAGCTGCCAATAAGGAAGACCAGGAAAATGCCAGTATGGTAATAAAGCAAAACCAGTCCGAAAACAACTAAAAGGACAAAGGAAAATAATATATTCAGGGTTGTTCCTGTCAGAAACAGTTCAATCCTCCGGTGATCACCAATTCGTTGCATAAGATCGCCGGTAAGTTTGGTGTCAAAAAACTTCATTGGCAGCCGCATCAGTTTAGCCAGGAAATCGGAAATCAAAGAAATGTTTACCCTGGCACCGATGTGGAGAAGTATCCAGTTCCTGATGAAATCCACTGATGCCCTGCTCAGTGTCAGTACCAGCTGGGCTATAAGCACAAGGTAGATGAAACTTAAATTTCTCGTGCCGATGCCATGATCCACTATTGCCTGCATAAGAAAAGGAAATGCAAGTTGCAGGAGGCTGCCGAGTATGAGACCCAGAAAAAGCTGGATTATAAGTTTCCGGTAAGGCGAAAGATACGAGAAGAGAAAACGGAATTTTGTTTTATCGACAATTTCGTCGCCGGTGGCGTGGAATTCCGGGCCGGGCTCCAGTATCAGGGCAACGCCCTTGTCAGTACCCTGTTCAGCTGTGGATGCCCAGCATCGCATAAACTCCTCGCGGCTAAATCGCACCATTCCATGGCCCGGATCGGCAACGTGGAAAATTTCCCGTCCTTTTTTTCCGCTGACCTTGTGCAAAACAACAAAGTGATCCTGCAGCCAGTGTAGAATTGCCGGCAGCGGAGCTTCGCCGACAAGCTGGTCAATGCTTAGTTTTACCCCCATAGTGCGGAATCCTATTTTCTCGGCGGCCTGGGCAATCCCAAGCAAACTGACTCCCTCGCGTGAGATATAGCTGAAATCGCGAAGGGTGTCCAGCTTATATCGTTTGCCATAAAATGCAGCCACCATGCGCAGGCATGTTGGTCCGCAATCCATAGCATCAGGCTGTTTATAGTAGGGGAAGGCCATTTAGGTTAGGTTATTGATCCTGCAAGGAGAAAAACTGTCGGCTTATTAATCGGGTATTTTCCTTTTTGCCGTAAAAGGTATGTTCCCATCATAAGTTGACACATGGCCCTTTATGGTATTTTCTTCGAGGGTGACAACTGTTATGACATCCATGCCCTCGATATTTATTCTGAAAGTGACCCTGTTCTTTTCCCGTGTTATAGTTGCTATTTTCACTTCCGTGCTGCTGTTGAATAAAATTTTACCAGTAAGTTCATTTTCGTCATTGACTTCAAAATGAACAATTCCCCTGCTGTATTCCCAGGGAGCCTGATTTATGTTGAAAACCCATGATCCCAGAAGCGGATCTTCTGTTTTAGATGAGACTCCTGAAGCACCGGCAAAAAAAGAAAAAATCAGGAAAATGCTGCAAAAAGAAATAAAAGGTTTCTTCATAAAATCATTTTTAAGATGTCATGCACCCGGAAATGCTCCCGGTATGGATGATATGGTGCAAAGTGTTGCAATATAATGTGAATTACCCATTATTACAAGAGTGGCCGCCATTTTCCGGGAGGTATGACCGGTTCGGGAAAAATCTAACAGGAAGAAGTCTGATTAACAGTTTTTTCGGAAGGCCGGAGGTATATTCCTGCTAAATCCTTACTAGTACTGGTGAAAGGCATCGGAAATAAACTTTAGTACTTCCGGCAGGGATTCTCTCCAGTAAGTCCAGGTATGGCCGCCGTCCCGTATCCTGAATTCATGGGGGATATCATTCTTTTTCATGGCAATATGAACCAGGCTGTTCCCTTCGTAAAGGAAATCATCATCACCGCAATCAATATACCACCGCACTGATCTTTTATTTTCATCAGGCCAGCTATTTATAAGGGAAAGGGCATTATGATTCTCGTAATACTCTTTAAGCACCTCATCCGTAACATCTTCATTGTTACCGGCAAAACGTTGTTTTGCATCTTCAAGCGACAGGGGGCCCACATAGGCGCTAAGCGGAGCTGCTGACGAGAACAGTTCCGGCCTGCGCAGGGCATACATGAAGGTGCCTCCGCCCCCCATGGAAAGTCCCGAAACAGCCCTGTACCGTTTTTCACTCCTTATGCGGTATTTATCTTCAACAAACGGCATCAGTTCCGAGAAAAAGAAATCCTCATACCTCCACTCTCCCGTAATATCATTAAAATAACCACGGCGGCCGGTATTGGCATCGGGCATAATAATTATCATGGCAGTTGCCCTGCCTTCCCTGATTGCCTTATCGGTTATGTGCATTACTTCTCCGAATTGGATCCAGCCCGACTGGTCATCCCCCGAACCGTGAAGCAGGTATAATACCGGATAGCTACGGTGAGAGGTTTCATAGCAGGGTGGAAGGTAAACCGCATACTTGCGTTCGCCTCCAAGTATTTCGCTTGGCATGCTGAGATTGTCAAAAACCTTTCCGGTTTGTGACCAGGCAGCTAGTGATACTAAAAGAAGCAGGGTAACACCAAATGAAATCGTTCTTGTCATGTCAGATAATTCAGGTTGTATTTTTAATCACTTAACTTCATCAGCAGGTAGGTGAATCCCAGCGCAGAAGTCCTTGCCCGCTGTTCATTAGTGGATGCCCCGGCATGTCCTCCCTCGGTGTTCTCATAATAGTAAACATTATAACCCATTTCACTCATTCTGGCCACCATTTTTCTGGCATGGCCGGGATGAACCCTGTCATCCCGGGTCGAGGTGGTGAAGAATACCTCGGGGTAGGATTGATTTTCCCTTAGATTATGGTAAGGCGAGTATTTTCTGATAAATTCCCATTCCTCCGGAATATCAGGATTGCCATATTCTCCGACCCAGCTTGCACCTGCAAGTAATTTATTGTAACGCTTCATGTCAAGGAGGGGAACCTGGCAGACCGCTGCTCCGTAAAGATCAGGCCGCTGGGTAATGGCCACACCTACCAGCAGTCCCCCGTTGCTTCCGCCCTGGATCCCCAGTTTCCTGCCGGAGGTGATATTCCTTTCTATCAAATCCTCTGCAACGGCGTGGAAGTCGTCAAACACATTTTGCCTTTTCTCTTTCAGGCCTGCCTGGTGCCATTGCGGACCAAATTCTCCGCCGCCCCTGATGTTCGCCAGAACAAAAACACCTCCTTTTTCGAGCCATGAAGTGCCAAATACGGCAGAATAGAAAGGCCTCATGGGTATTTCAAATCCGCCATAGGCATAGAGAAGGGTGGGATTTTCCCTGTTTTCTTCCATATTTGCGGAACCCACAACGAAATAAGGGATCATTGTGCCGTCAGCTGATTTTGTTTCATACTGCCAGACCTTATACTTTTCCGGATCGAAAAAAGCCGGCAGCGCCCTTATGAGCCTGACACTGTTTTCCCTGGCATTGCCAAAATACAGGGTTGATGGAGTCAGGAAATTCTCGTACCAGAAAAAATACTCGTCGGTGTTCATATCAACTGAACCAATGCTGATGGTGCCGTGATCAGGAGTATCCACCCTTGATCCCACCCACTTTTCCTTCTCAAATGAGTACCTGTACAATTCGCTTCTGACGTTTGTCAGTATATTGACCAAAAGATTATTCAGGCTTGATGATACTGAAGTTATGCCCGATCTTTCACCAGGCTCCACTACCAGGGTTATATCGTGCCTGCCTTGCAGAAGTGCGTTATAGTCTGCACTTACCAGCGAGCCCTGGCTGAATTTTCCTGTAACGGTTTCCCAGTCCGATTTCAGGCTCAGGATTAACCGGTCATTTAAAATGCCGGCAAGATTTGAATCTGCGGGAAGATCCAGGCTGACGATGTTTCCGTTCCGCAGGATATGGAAACTGGAAGTATAGAATGTGAGGGCCCTTACAATAATAACGTATTGATTGCCGGCCTTGTTTATAACCCTTCCAAATGAACCTACATCTGACCTCTCACCCTCAAAAACTATTTTTGCCTTTTCAATGGGTGTATCTCTTTCCCATATCTTAACCTGTCGTGGATAACCTGAACTGGTCATGGTGCCTTCACCAAAACCGGCCGCAACCAGTAATTTATCCTTATCAAGCCAGCTGACTCCTCCCTTTGATTCAGGAAGGGCAAAACCTTCCTCCACGAATGACTTACTGTTAATATCGAATTCCCTGATTACGACGGCATCGCCCCCCCCTTTGGAGAGAGATACCATAAACCTGTCATATCCGGGGAAGAGTCCCTCAGCTCCCTTGAACACCCACTGGATGCCATCATTCCCTGACATTTCATCAAGATCAATGAGGGTCTCCCATTCCGGATTTCCTCCTGTGTAACTGACTTTTGTGCATCTTCTCCAGATTCCTCTTTCATGATCTGCATCCTGCCAGAAGTTGTAAACATATTCACCCATGAGTGATGGGGCGGGAATCCTGTCCTGGGAATTATAAATCTCAAGATTTTTTTCAAAAATACCCTGGTAGTGAGCCTGGGATTTCAGGATGTCAAGGCTGTGGCGGTTTTTCTCTTCCACCCACTCCAGAGCTTTTTTTCCGTCGACCTCTTCGAGCCATAAAAAGGGGTCTTCATTCTGGGCTGATAAGAATGTAGTGCCAGTTGCCATCATAACAGTAATTAAAAATAGTCTCATCAGTAAATAATCTTTATTGAATTTTCGTGATTCTGCTTTTCAATCCATGGATCACCCATACTTTATGCATGTCTTTTTGTATTAAACAGTAACATGGGTGAAACTTAATAATATATATTGCAATAAGAAATGGTAATAAAAAAATCTGAATTTTAAAGGTAATGTTTTTTTGACATTTGACAGCGGAGTATAAAAAAAGCCTTCCGGAAATCATGACGGAAGGCTTACCTGAGGGCATATGCCAGGCAGCTACAATTTCTTGCGCTCTATCAAATAATATGTTATCAAACCAATTCCACCGAAGAGAAACAACATTGAAAAATATGCCACCTCCCCGGGCATGCCGGAATGAATGTCCAGCAGATTGCCGATAAGCAGTCCGATAGCAAGGCCGGTGAGCAATATCCCCCACTTTAGTGAAGGAGAAACTGTTACGGCCCCAGATGTAAAAATAGAAGAATCTGCCCCTTTTTCAATTAGCATCATTCTTTCTTTTTTTCTGTTATTCAGGTAAACCAGCATCACTATGGAGCCGAATATTACCGCCATTACAAATACAGGTGTTAAATCCATGATCGTGAGTTTTTAATTAATATTCACATTTATGACGCATTTTTTTTAAATGGTTACAGCATTCCCCTGGCAGAAAAAAGCCCTCCGGATGCTGATCCGGAAGGCTTTCACATAAAGCAGAAAATCATTTACCCCGGTTGATTCTTTTTTTCAATAAGATAGTAAATAACCAGGCCCAGTCCACCGAAAAGAAAGATCATTGAAAAATATGCCACTTCCGTACGCATGCCGGTCATTGCCTCCAGCAGGTATCCTATGAGAAGCCCTATCCCGAGACCTGCCAGGAAAATGCCCCACTTAAGTGAAGGAGAGGATTCCGGTTTGGTTGCAAAAATTGAAGCATCGGCCCCTTTTTCTATAAGAGCCATTCTTTCTTTTTTTCTGATGTTCAGGTAAACCAGCATCACAATTGAGCCGAAGATGACCCCGAGTACCAGAACAGGTGTTAAATCAAGCATAATGGTAAAGTTTTAATTTATATTCAGTGATAGGACGCAAATATTCAGTTCAGGTTACAAATTGTTATAAGTTTTGTATTAAATTTCAGTATTATTTGTAACCGGACCGCTTTTAATACGTCTTACTACCGTAAATGAAACACTAAGGACGGCTCATAAAGGATGCAAAATAAAAGTGACGAATATTATATTTCAAAAGTGCTGGCAGGAGAAACAGCTGCGTTTGCGGTTTTAGTGGACAGGTACAAAACCCTTGCGTATAATATTTCACTCAGGATCGTAAAACAGCCCGAAGATGCGGAAGAAATAACCCAGGACTCATTTATAAAGGCATACCGGTCGCTTAGGGGTTTTAAGGGGACGTCTAAATTTTCGACCTGGTTATACCGTATAGTATACAATTCCTCGATAACCCATATAAGGAAGAAACAACGGGAAATGCCGGTCGACAGTGAAAGCAGGGAAATGAAGAACCATTCCGGACTGATTGATGATGACGGTTCACAAAATGATGAGTTCCTGGCCTCTGCCCTTAAAAAAGCAGTGGATTCCCTGCCGGCTGATGAGCAGACAATGATAACCCTGTATTATTATGAGAACAGCAGAATTGAAGAAATTGCTAAAGTTATGGCACTTTCTGTTTCCAATGTGAAAGTCAGGCTTTACAGGACAAGGAAAAAACTTCATGATCAGATCCTGTTTTTCACTAATAACGAAATCGCGGTTAACTGATATAAAATGCACCGTAAATGAAAAAAAAATGAAAAAAATAAGTGAAGATGAAATCTTAAAACCATTATTTGCCAGGATAAGGATGGAGGAAGCCCCGGATGATCTGACGTTTAAGATTATGGAACAGATAATGGCTGATCCGGAAGTTGAGCCGGCCCGAAAGTTTTATTATGACTGGTGGTGGCCGGCTTTGGGCCTGCTCAGCCTGTTATCAATGCATTTCACGGGGGTATTTACTTTCCTGGGTAACATATTCATCCCTTACTTTATTGAGATCCGGAACCTGCTTGCCGGGCATTGGACCGGACTGGCAGAATTACTGCCTTCAAATATTGTTGTATTGCCGTCCTCATATGTATTGCCCGTAATTCTGCCGGGAATTCTGTTCATCCTGGTGATGGACCTGGTATTTAGCCGTAATTTAAGGGGGGTATCAGGCTGGTGATCGTGGCAGTTAAAGACCGGGGTCTCCCAAAAAAACTGCCCGGATTCCTTATTCATGAAGGGTGCTAGCCAGTCATACGGGATTTACTATAAGGGGATCCGGGACAGTTGTAAAAATGAGCAAATTAAAAAAGACTTGCAATATTTCGTTTTGTAATTGTAGTTACCTGTTGCAGTTTGCAGGCAAGAAAAGATGTTTTTTTAATTGGCAGGGTAAAATAAAAACAGGTCCCCTTTCCCGGAGCAGAATCAGGCCATATCTCACCTCCCATTAATCCGACCAGGTCTTTTGAAATGGCAAGTCCCAGCCCTGCACCTTTCAGAGCACCGTTATTTTTGGGATTAATTGTTGACCTGAAAGGCACAAACAGCTCTTCTTTATTAAGAGCAGCCAGCCCGCTTCCCGTATCCCTGACAAAAAAAGTAATTTTGTTTCCACTGCTTGTGTAATATCCGAACTCTACGTACCCCTCTTTGGTAAACTTGATTGCATTATCAATCAGGTTATTGAGTATTTGTTTTAGCCTTTTGTAATCTGCCAGGATAAAAAAGTCATCTCCTTCCCCTTTTGATACTTCAAGGCTTAGCTTTTCCTGGTTTATGGTTTTTGATTCAAGAGTTTGTGCATAAATTTCATCAAGGAAATCGTTGACATAGCATTCTTTGTCATAAAGCTTGATGCCCCCGCATTGCAGTTGTGATGCATCAATCATATTGTCAACTATTTTGAGCAACTCAGTACTATGATTATTTATATGATCAATACAATCACTTCGTTCTTCGGAATCCATATTGTCATTGGTCAGCAGGTTGGCAAACCCTACAATTGCATTCATTGGAGTCCGAATGTCATGACTGATATTTGAGAGTATTACTGATTGCAGTTTTTGAGTCCTGGTGCGCATGACATTAAGTTCATCTTCCAGCAGTGCAATTTTTTGCGACAGCAGTTCATTATCATCTTTAGCGTGCATAGCCATAAATATATATTAGATAATCCGAACACATTATCCACACAGCATTACTTTCAGCTGCAGGCCGAATGTATTAATTCAATCTGATCACAGGTTTCTTATTAGCCTGCTGGCATTCTTGCTGTAAAAACCTTCTGAGTCGGCAATTGCGGTAAAAAGTTTCCTTGCCTGGTCATCTGCCCCGGTTTTAAGGTAGCACAAGCCCAGATACCATTCTGCATGTTCAATGAAAAGGTTGTCATCATGGTCGATTATCCTGGTGAAGGACTTTTCTGCAACGCTGTAATGCCGGGTCTCCAGATATGAAATTGCCGAGTAAAACCTGGAGGTAATATTTTCCCTGTCACTTGCCAGAACTGTTTCAAACAGCATAAGAGCAGATTCATATTCCCGCTGTTCATATTTTTGCATTGCTGTTACAAGCATATCGGTCATTTGCAAATTACTTGACCTTACATTTGTCAGTCCTTCATAAGGTTCATAGTAGATCTCAAAGAGCTTTTCTGCCGGTATGGTCCTGTGGTTATAAAGATAAAACCCGCTTCCCAGGAGAATAAATGCAGCCAGCGAGGCTACGGCGATGCGGACTTTGTGTGGCAGGTAAAACGTTTTGCAGGCTTTCACCGGCTTTTTGTTTCCCTCTTTTTCGAAAAGATTGTTAATCTGGGCGCGGAAAGCCAGGGTTTCTTCATTGAGAATGGCATCACCAATATCTTTCTGCATCTGAACTTCTTCAGCCAGCATGGGATTTGCCTCCATTTCTTCATTGAACCAGTCAAGTTCATCCTGTTTCATTTGTTGAGTAAGGTATCTTTCAACAAAATTTGAATAATCAATTTGATTGCTCATGTTATGATATTTGAAATTATTAAATGTATTTTCAGGCTATATTATGGTGTTAATTTAATTTCCTCTCCGGTTATTATCTGCATATCTGATAGTTATTTATATGCGCCAGGATTGATAATATGTTTTGAATGGTGACTGCTTTAAATCCTGATGTACGTTGAATTTGCAATTATGTTATATATTTTCCTTTGCTGTCTGTATCCGCGGGTATTTTGACAGTGCAGCTATCCCTGCGGTTAATCTGACCTTTGTTTGAACTTACATGCTTTTTGAATTTCATTTTTCCTTTTGCCGGCCTGCGATTTTTTTAGTCAGACCTGGCTGTTTTTCCGATCCTGAATTTCTGATCCCGCAGTATCCGATAAACTCTAGGTATTTGGTTCCGGGTCGGGAATTAGTATGTCCTCGTCGATGCCTGTTGATCCTCCTCCGCTGGTGCCTCCGCGAATTGCGCTGAGCTGGTAACTGGTAAGGCTGCTGTTTTCAAGTGCTGAGAGTCTGTTGTAGGTTTTCATGGTCTTTTTTTTGGGTAATTATTTTTTGGATTAATGGTTTCGGGATTCTCTGTAATGAGGTACATAAAACGAAAAAACGTGACACAGGTTTAAAAATAGTTTCCTGTTGGCTTTTCTTTAAATTACATCATAAAAACCATTCTCACAACACAATATGAAAAATGAAATTTTTTTGAAAATTTTCAGCACCGATGCAGGAGTTTTCCGGTATAAAATTCGACCAAAACATGAAAAAAGTCAAAAAAGCATTTTGGATTTAGTTTAATGATACCTGCTTTTATACTGCAGTTATTGATAAAATCTGTTTATTAATGGCACTTACTATATGATAATTCCCTGAATTGACTATTTTTATCGCGCAATATCCTTTTAAAAAGAGTTTAAAAGTTTTGTTTTATGAGGCTTACCATTCTTGCTGCAGCTTTATTTTTGGGAATTACCAGGGTAGTCCCTGCAATTTCCCATGGCACAAATAACGGGCAGGAAAACAATATTGCCGATTCTGCCCGGATATTCAACAACAAGGGGATTGAACGATACCGTGCAGGAGATTTCGGGCAGGCTGCCGTTTTGTTCCAAAGATCTCTTGAAATTAAAAAGAAGGAGTACGGCTCACTTTCCCTGGATATGGCCAATACCTATTCCAACCTGGGGGTGGTCAGCAGAAGGCTGAACAACAGTGAAGAAGCCATGGCTTACTATGATACTGCCGGCTATATTATTATGAATTATCAGGGTCCTGATCATACCTGGCTTGGGGCTGTTTACCAGAACCAGGGAAATATTCTTCGCGACCAGAGGGATGTGAACAGTGCCCTCGCATACTATAACAATGCATTGCGCATATTTTCAAATAATAAGGAAACAGGTTGGGTTACCCAACTTTACAACAATATTGGCCTGACATACCAGACCATGGGCAGCTATGAGGAAGCAAAAGAGTTTTTTATCCGTTCTATTGATAAAAGGAAGGGCAGTGATCCTGCCGGGATTGCCCTGCCGGCAGGAAATCTGGCCATATCCTACAAGGAGACAGGTGATATCGTAATGGCGGACAGGTATTATGGCATGGCCTTAAACGTAATTTCTGAAAACTGGGGTACCGATCATGTTTATTTTGCCATCAACCTCATGAATTACGGACTTTTCCTGATCACCAACGCGGGAGAGCCTGAAAGGGGTTATGAAATGCTTCTAAGGGCCCTGGAGATCCATCGCTCTGCCTTTGGTGAAAAAGGGCATCATGTGGCCCGCACATATATGAATATAGGCTATTATTACGAGCTTGCGGGTGATTACCAGTCTGCTCTGGGGTACCAGCAACGATCACTGATTGCCAACAGCAGATCGTTTGATTCCGGGAACATCCTCGATAACCCTGCGGCCGATGAGGAGGTTTATTCCCTGGATTACATGCTCACTAGTCTCAAGCATAAGGCATATTCACTTTATCTGATCTCGGGTGAAACAGATACCAGGATTACCCTGGAGACAAGTCTTGCAACCTATAAGCTGGCCATTGAATTTATTGAAAAAATCAGGATGGGGCAACACACCGAAGACAGCCAGATGATGCTTTCTGAAAATGAGCACGAAACTTATATGCAGGCAATACATGTTGCATGGAAGCTCTATGAATTAACAGAAGATAAGTCATTTCTCAGGGAAGCGTTTATTTTTTCTGAAAGAAGCAAGGCAGCCAGCCTGCTGTCCTCTATGCGGAATGTTGAGGCCAGGTCCTTTGGCGGGGTACCGGAGGATTTGCTGGAAAATGAACGGGTTCTAAGGAGAGGGATCGCTGCTTACAGGGAACTGGTATATGAAGAGCAGCGGGATGTTAAGGCTGACACTGCAAAGATTGCTTTCTGGCAGGAGAGGGCCTTCACCCTTGAACGTGATTTGCGGCAGCTGATAGCAAGTCTCGAAGATGAGTACCCTGATTATTATGCACTGAAATACAATCAGAAAGTTGCAAGGATTGAGGATGTTATGGAAAGGATAAATCCGCGTGATGCACTCATATCATATGTGTCAAATGATTCAGTCGTTTTCATATTTGCCGTTACATCCCGCAAAGCTGAACTTTACCGCATTAAACCCACCGGATCTGCCGTAGAGCAGGTTGAAAATCTTCTTGAGGTTCTTACAAGCGGCAATCTTGACCGAAGGGTGCGTGATGACTTTATGACTTTTACTGCCTCCTCCCGCTATTTATACAACCTCCTTATTGAACCTGTAATTACAGTTATCAGGGATAAGCGCCTTATTGTGGTGCCCGACGGAATTCTCTCGTATATTCCTTTTGAACTGCTGTTATCCTCCGGCCCTGAACCTGGCCGAAGCAATTATAAAAACCTGCAGTACCTTTTCAGGGACTTTGCGGTTTCATATAATTACTCTGCTACTTTATGGCAGGAAAGCAGCAGGGATGAACCCGGGGTAACAAGGAAGATGCTTGCGCTGGCTCCCAAATATAAATTTTCCGAAGTTCCTTTACCGGGGACAAATAATGTCAGACAGTTTTACCGTGACAGGCTGACTCCGCTTCCGGGAGCACGTGAGGAAGCTGTCAGGATTGCGGAAATGATGAACGGTGAAGTACTGCTGGACGAACATGCAACAGAGTTAAATTTCAAGCAAAAAGCCGGCGATTTTCAGTTGCTCCATCTTGCCATGCACACTCTCCTGGATGATGAAAACCCGATGTTTTCCAAACTGGTGTTCAGTGAACCTGAAGATGATCAGGAAGATGGTTTCCTGAATACTTACGAGATTTATAATCTTCGGCTAAATGCCAGCCTTGCCGTACTTAGTTCATGCAGGAGCGGTTTTGGGACAATGCGCCGGGGGGAAGGGGTGATGAGCCTTGCCCGTGGATTCCTTTATGCCGGTGTGCCATCTATAGTTATGACCAACTGGGAGATTGAAGATAAGTCAGGCGCAGAAATAATGATAACTTTCTATAAATACCTTTTAAAAGGATATCGGAAAGATGAGGCATTGCGGCAGGCGCGTCTTGATTTTCTTGAAAACACCGATATGCTGAAGGCTCATCCCTATTTCTGGGGTGCCTATGTCTGTATTGGCAATCCTGATGAGATTTTCAGGATCCACAGGAAGTTTTATCCCCAGATTACATTTATAGTCCTTGTACTGATAATGGTAATCGTTCTCTGGCGAGGACATAAATGGGCACTGAAAGGATAATTTGCCTTTCGGGAAGGTTTTATTTTCTAATCCCGGCACCTTTGCTTGAGCAATTTATACTCGGGGTCCTGGTTGATCATCTTCATAAGCTGCTGCATACTCAGATATTTTTTTCTCCTGGCATAATCTTCATTGGAATAGCCCATCCTGACCGCTATTTCCTTGAACGACTTTTTCCTGAAAAACATTTTTAACACCCTCTTACAGTCGCCCGGCAGCTTCCGGTACTGCCTCTGATAAATTTTTTCATACTGGCCGGCAAGATGTTCCTTGTAGAGACTTTCGTCGGGAATTTCATTTAAAACTGGCTGAGAATTGATTGCCTGTTGAGATTCTGCCCCTGTGCTTTCAGTACTGTAATTATGATTTATATTATTCTGCCTGAACCAGATAAATTTGCACAGGACGATGAAATAATTGTGAAACGAGGACTTGATTACGAGTTTGTTTTTTTGCAGACGGTTGAAAACTATAATCAGGGCTTCCTGGAAAAGGTCCCGTGCATCCTGTTCATTGCCTCCGTTGGTTAGCACAATACGCTTTATCTGAGGAAAGTATTCCTTATACAAGTATTCCAGTATTATATCCTTCCTGTTTTTTAAGCCAATCAGAATGGTTTTGTCGGAATACTTTTCCACAGGCAATAATTTTGCAAAAATTAAATTTCTTCCCAAACGTAAGAGAAAATAAGGTATTCCCCAAAAAATTGAATAATATTTTAGCATTATCAATACACCGAATCCCTTTTTTTATGTTTATTTTCTCCCGCAAAAAAGATTGAACACATCAGCTAAAATTTTTAAATATCTTTAACTGAATATATTGAAGTATATATATAAAATGAATAAAATTCCCTTCATCCGCCTCAAGGAATTTCTGGCAAGAAAATCAAATTTATTGACGTTTAAAAATCCGGGCTGTCTGAAAATATTTTAATTTGACTGCGTCGATTTTTCATGTGACCGGCTTTATTGTGCTGACCTGGTCTGATAAAAAAATCAGATAAAAAAATTTGACTTCGGCGATTTACCATGCAATGTATATTATTTTCGCTTAATGGAAAATTCGTGTACATTTGGGTCCTTTACCGCATTTA
>SLJO01000089.1 GCA_007135095.1 Bacteroidales bacterium
ATGACCGCTTATTTCCAGTTAATCAATGGTTGTGGCAACCAAAAAAACAGATTTCAGGAGATAGAAAGTACGGAGATCATTTCTCCAAATCATTTTGAGGGTAGTGATATTCAGAGAATTCAGGCTGCAGTCGACAAAGCTGCAGGTACGACGGGAAAAGTTGTTATTCCGGCTTATAATTCTAATGGTTCGGGTATCTGGTTGCTGGATAGTGCCATATTGCTGCCCAGCAATATGATTATTATTCTTGATAATTGTACGGTTCAATTGTCCGATCAATGCAGGGATAATATGTTTCGCAGTGATAATGTTGGTGAAGGAATAAGAATTCCGGAATGGAACCATAATATAAGCATTGTTGGAATTGGGGATGTAATTCTGAAAGGGGCAGAAAATCCCCGGGCTACAGGTGATAGCGGCAAAAGACTCAGCTTACATCCCGACGAAGATATTAAGAAGTCTGGTGACTGGAGGATTACTTATGGCACTGATGCAGGAAAAGAGGGGAAGAAACAAACAGGAGATTGGCGTAATATCATGATCCTGATGGCTTATGTTGATGGTTTGAAATTGAAAAACCTCAACTTGGAAAATTCCCATGCCTGGGCAATAAGCCATGAAAGAGTACTGAATGCTGATATTGCAAATATAAGGTTTAATAATCCCCGGAGGATTATTGTCGATGGTGATAGCAAACTTATAAGAAACAGAGACGGGATAAATCTTCGCCATGGATGTAAAAACTTCCGGATAAATGATATCTCAGGAAAAACCGAAGATGATTTTATAGCATTGTCAATCCTTGGACTGCATGCACAGAGTCAGGAAGGGGGAACATTAAATTCTACCATGGTAACTTCGAGGACATGGAGAGGGCAGGAAGATGATACGGAGGGGGTCTATATTACCAATATTGTTTGTGAAAGTTATACCAGGGCAGTCGCAATCCGGGCAAATGATTCAGCCAGCATCAATAATATATATATAGATGGGATAATGTTCAGAGGAGGCCACAATGCCCTGCTGGTTGGCGGCAAGGGATACGGAGCAGATTCCAGGCCGGGAAAAATTAATAACATCCATGCTATGAACATCATCGGTGATGGCCGTTCTTTGATCCAGATTGAGGAAGCAATTTCAGACTGTAGCTTTATTAACGGTATTTATAAGGGGGATGGTGAACAGATAATCCTTTATAGCAGGATTGATAAATCGGAAACCACAAATATAAACTTTCATGATTTAATTAAGGTCCGTTAACAGCCGGTATACAGTCAGACCTCAACCGGAGGAAAACACCCCTTGAGAGAAGCAATTCCTGGAGGTTCATCATTAACAAAGGATTATTCAGTGATCAGTCCCGAAAGCCATCTCAGGTAATTTATCTCTGCATCAGATGATGCGTTCATTATACTTTTGATTACTTCAGCGTTAACCTCTTTTTTTATATTTTCCGGGCATTCCGGATCTGAAGCCTTTGCGGCGATATCAAAAAGGGCCTGTTTAGCGCCACTGTATGCGGCCGGGTTTTCTTCCGACAACATGCCGGCCAGGGGTTGTACCATTTTTGCACCCATGTTGACCGCCGCAATCTGTGCCAGCTTCCTCCGCTGATCATTCTTATCATAAAACCCTTTTATTATATAATCAGGCTCAGCATCAAGATCCCTTATATAAATATTCCTGAATTTTGCATACTGGCCCTTTCTGCCATGATTTCCCTGCAGCCCGATCAGCCCGGTGTAAGGTTTTCCTGCAAGAGTTTCCACGGTGTCAATATCTGCTATCGTGGTAACTTCACCATTTACCGATACGGTTACCAGTTTTCGGTCACATATTATTTCCATGCTGTGCCATATACCGGGAGTTTCATCAGGCCGGTTTGTAACGGCCACATGCCCGTATAATGATCCGGTACAGTAAAGATCCGGGCGCCAGGGGGTCCATGGTGCCAGGAGCTGGACCTCAAATCCGTTACCCTGGATGGAAGGATTTCTCCAGATAAAGACCCCGCTGTTGCCGACTTCCGATAACAGGAATTCAAGGCGGAGGATAAAGTTTCCGTAAGATTTCGCGGTGAAGATATCGGTACCCGGGCCATGGCTGCGGGTTATCAACTCCCCGAGTACCACCTCAAAGCCTTCCGGTGCTGCAAGTACCCAGTTGGTCAGATCCCGGCCGTTAAAAAGAGGGATGAAATCACTGTTTTGAGATGAGCCTGTGGAGGTGATTAACAAAACAATACAGCTGATAAGGAGGAGGTGTTTTTTCATTTTTGCATTCGTTTATCTGATAGTTTCGTCGGGATCATATGGTGGGAAGAGTCCAGGGCGACCTGTACATTCTCGATAAAAGGTAATTGGCAGCAGGATCGCCTGTAAACTGTTCTGCCTGGCTATCCCATTTCAATTTTCGCTTGAGCCGGAACGAGATCAGTGCAAGATGCATTGGAAGGGTCATTTTTCTTGAATATTCCATATTGCTTTCGGGCTGGGTCCTGTTTTTAACTGCATCAAGGAAGTTCCTCTGATGCCCGGGCGATCTGGGCAGTGTCTGAGGTATCTCCGGGATATCACTGAGGGATTCATTTCCTGTATTGATAATTTTAGTTGCATAATCACAGGTTAATGTCCCCTTCTCTCCTTCAAAATGAGCCCCGATATGCATTTTATCCGCTCCGGGCACGGGGGGAGGAATTGTGGTCCAGAAAACATCAAGATCCCTGTATCTGAAATCAACATCGATCCATTCCGGGGTATCGGCTATCCCGTCCTTCGGAATATCACCGCGGGAGTCAATACTGTACAGGCCATCAGGATTTATCGACATGTACATGATATCAGCAATATGGCACCAGAAATCGGCAAAGACGCCACCGGAATAATCAAAAAAGTAGCGGTAATTAAGATGGCAGCGGGCAGGATTATAATCCGAATATGGAGCCGGGCCCAGCCACATGTTCCAGTCAAGTGTTTCCGGACATGCCTGATTGAGAGGGAACCCCAATCCGGGTGACCCGCCGGTTTTCCACAAACGGACTGTATGGATTTTACCTAATATTCCTGACTGGATAATCTCAGCAACCCGGTGATAGTTTTCTCCGGCATGGATCTGTGTGCCCAGCTGGAAAACAGAGCCATTATGGTCGAGGGCTTTTTTCATACGGTTTCCTTCTTCCACGAAAAGAGAAAGCGGTTTCTCACCGTAAACATCCTTGCCTGAACTAAAGGCCATGATTGCGATCAAGGCGTGCCAGTGATCAGGTGTTGCGCATGTTATTACGTCAATATCTTTCCTGTCAATAATATACCTGAAGTCGGTAAAGGTATCAGCCTTTGCATCCATTCCAGGTGAGGAGAGCTGTTTATATGCCTCTGCCAGCCTTAACTGGTCTACATCGCATAATGCAACGGTCTCTACATCATCAAATTGCGAAAACCATTTCATGTGCTGAATTCCCATGCCGCCTAATCCTATATGAGCCACCCTTATTTTGTCACTGGGTGCAACCTTCCAGGAAGTGCTGGTTAAAAAGGGAAGTCCAATAATTCCAAGACTGGTTTTCCTGATGAACTTACGTCTGCCGATTTTTGAATCCGGATTCATAATATTCTTGGGTTTTTAGCTAAATTAACACTAAACCGAAGATATTATGCCAAATTTCAGAACTTTTTATCACTTTATTTATTCAGGGGTGATTGTGCTGAAAAATACCATTAGCAAAACAGGCTAAACGCAACCAGGCCGGCATGGGAACCCCACCGAAGGTCAGCAAAAACCATGCGGGTTCCAGGCGGTTAAAACACTATCCGGATATTAAATTATCAGCCGGTGGCGGAGAATAACCTGCTCCAGCGAACTCTTCCCAGCCCGGACCGGGTCGGATCAAGCGATAGCCAGATAAATCTCGGACGGCCTACCACGTGGTCATGCGGGACGAATCCCCAGAACCTTGAGTCAAGGGAATTATGACGGTTATCTCCGATCATGAAATAATAATCCATGCCAAAGGTGTATGTGTCTGCTCTTGCCCCGTTAATAAATATGCTGCCATTGCTGATTTCCATGGTGTTGTTTTCGTAGGCCTCTATGATTCTCTGATACAGAACAATATTTGTTGTATCTATTGGTATGGTGACGTCTTTGGCAGGCATTACAAGAGGGCCGAAATTATCCTCATTCCATGGATATGCAGGATCATGGGGGAATACTGCGGCATTATGGCTGTCGCCGGGAGTCTTCCAACGGCTCACTGAAACTACATTCCTGAAATTGGAAATGTTTTCAACATTTCCCCTGGTAAGGGGCAAATAATATTCAGAGGCGGAATATGTGGTCACATCATCACGGTAGATGCCTAGCCGTTCGAGGGATCTCATGTTCAATGCCGTTCCATCGGTTCGGACAACATGTAAAAACTGCAGGTTTTCCAGCTCAGTATCCATCGACTGCCCGTTGATAAATATTTCACCCTCTTTAATTTCCAGTGTATCGCCCGGTATTGCAACACACCTCTTAATATAATTATCCCGCTTATCAACAGGCCTTGAAGCTATGCTGTAGGTTTGTTCCAGGGATCTCCTGGCCTCTGCTTTATAATGATCCATATCACGGGTGCCGGCCTCTGAGAACCGGTCCCTCTCATAAAGGTCATTTGCAAACTGCCTCACAATGGCATAATAGCTTTGGGTTTGCATTTCAAGTATCACAGTGTCTCCTTCCGGGAAATTGAAAACAACATTATGGTTATTGTCGATTTCTGTAAAACCTGCCAGCCTGTTGTAGGGCAAACGGATCCATTCAACGTATGACTTTGTATATCTTGTTAACGGCAGTGTATGGTGGGCAAATGGAAAAGAGAGCGGAGTATTTGGCAATCTGGGCCCATAACTTAATTTACTTACAAAGAGATGGTCGCCTATAAGAAGGTCCTTCTCCATTGAGCCTGTAGGTATCTTATAATTCTGAAAAAAGAAGATGTTAATGAATGTGACGGCAATTATTGCATATATTAGTGCATCCAGCCATTCGATAAAAGTATTGTTCTTTCCTTCCCGCTTTTTCCAGAAGGTCCAGTTAACTTTTTTACTGATATATATGTCATAAATAACCGGCAGGCCCAGGAGAAACCAGTAATTTCCCAGCCACACCACCCAAAGGATGTAGGCAATTGCAGCTATCCCAAATTTTATCCTGGCAGCATGTTTATTGATAAAGTCCATTAATTGAATTGATTTTAATGTTATCGGGCAAAGTTAATTAATGCTTTTAAACATTCTTTCCCATCTTATGTTTTTCGGAAACTTTTTGCCGGCATCGATCGACAGCCATACCATCACAGCTTTTCCCACAATATGGTCTTCAGGTACGAACCCCCAGAATCTTGAATCTGCCGAATTATGCCGGTTATCTCCCAGCACGAAATAATAATCCATTTTAAAGCGGTAAGACCGGGTTTTTAAACCGTTTATAAAGATTTCATCATCTTTAATTTCAAGGTCGTTACCCTCATAAAGAGTTATCAGCCGCCGGTATAACGGCAGGTTGTCGATGTCCAGGGTTACCTCCATATCCCTTGCCGGGATCATTAATGGGCCAAAGTTATCTTCATTCCAGGGAAAATTACGATGAAAGGGAAATATTGTGTGTATGCCCGAATATGGATTTCTGTTTTCATAACGGCTTACTGACTTTACATTTTCCAGGGCAGATATTCCCTGAATCATATCTTCGGTCAGAGGAAGTTCATAAAGTGAGCGGTCGGGATTGTATTTCCTGGTTGATGGCGGAATATCCATCTCAATGAACTGCTCATCATTGATATGGGTCCCGTCTGTCCGCACGAAATATTCATATTGTATGGTTTCGCTTTCTTTTTCCGGCACCCCGTTTACAAATAAACGGCCTCCCTTGATCATTATGGTGTCACCGGGAATGCCAACACATCTTTTCACATAATTTTCCATTTTATCCAGCGGTCTCTTTACAAGGTCAAACTTGTCATGGATATATTCCCTTCCGTACTGGCGCACCAGTGCATAGTAACTCTGATCGGGGTATTGAAAAACCAGCGTGTCCCCTTCAGGGAAGTTAAAGACTATTACATCATTGTTCTTCACCCGCGATAATCCGGCAAGCCTCTTGTAAGGCCGCTTTATCCATTCAAGATAGGCTGGTATATTCCTGGTGAATGGCAGTGTATTATTAGCAAACGGAAAGGAGAGGGGGGTATTGGGAAGTTTTGGGCCGTAGGTGACCTTGCTCACAAAAAGGTAATCGCCGGCCAGAAGGGTCTTTTCCATCGAGGTCGTTGGGATGGAATATGCTTCAACGAAGAATATCCGGATAAATGTGGCCAGGAAAATTCCAAAAACTATTGCATCAATCCATTCAATCAGGATCCTGTTTTTTATCAGCTTTTTGTCTCTCCAGAAAAGCCATTTGATCTTTTTGGTTACAAAGAGGTCGAATATTATCAATACTCCCGGGAGAAGCCAGTAATTCTGCATCCATGCAGTCCACAGAAGGTAAAGAACAGTAAGAAGGGTGCCTGCCAGGTAACCGGGTTTTAAAAATTGTTTAAAGAATTTGTCCATCTGTTAGAGGTTAAAAATCCAGCAGATCATCCATCCTGTAAATTCCGGTTTTTCCGGCTATGAATTCAGCTGCAAGGAGGGCGCCTGCGGCAAATACGCTTCGGTTAAGGGCCTGATGGCTTATTTCCAGTATATCGGTGGGTGATTTATAGGTTACGCTATGTGTGCCCGGCACTTCCCCGTGTCTCTCTGAAATAACCGGCAAAACATCAGGGTTGCTAGTCATTTCATTTTTCCAGCTGCTTTTCCTTTTGAGATTTTGCAGGATATCACCGGCCAGTGTAATGGCAGTGCCGCTGGGCGAATCTTTTTTATGTATATGATGGATTTCTGTGAGGCTGACGTCATATTCAGGAAATTTGTTCATAATTCCAGCCAGCAAATGGTTAAGCCTGAACATGATGTTCACCCCGATACTGAAATTTGAGGCATAGAAAAATGCTTGTTTTTTTTCCAGGCACAGCCGTTCTATTTCACCGAGGTGTTTATGCCAGCCGGTTGTGCCTGATACAACAGGCACTCCTGCATTAAAGCACGCAATTATGTTTTCCATGGCAGTGCCGGGAGTAGTGAACTCAATTGCGACATCTGATTTACCCAGGTAATCGGAACCCAACCTGTGCAAACTGTCAATATCAACTATAAGGTTGATCTCATGACCTTTTTTCCTGGCGGCGGTTTCAACTTCCCTG
>SLJO01000253.1 GCA_007135095.1 Bacteroidales bacterium
ATTAATATTTTAGTCAGAATCCGGCAGTCCGCGATTGCCGGGACTTTAATCTGTAAATAAAGAGGTAAAGGAAAAATTAATTCCATCAAACAGCCCCTGGTCGCTAATTTTAAGTTCGGGTATTACCAGCAGCGCCATAAAAGAGAGACTCATAAATGGCGCTGCAAGAGAACAGCCTGATTGCCTGGCAAAATCATCAAGTTCCTGTTGCAGCTGAGCAACAGCAGTCCCTTCCTGAACGGTCATCAAACCGGCAATTTCAAGTTTCAACCTGACAGTATCAGGGTAAGCAACAGCAATGAGTCCGCCCTGCAAATCAATAATGCCATTAATTGCATATGCTATGTCATTATCGCTAACTCCAACGGCAATTATATTGTGACTGTCGTGAGCTATTGATCCTGCAATTGCCCCTTTTTTTAATCCAAACCCGGACACAAAGGCTGTTACGGGCTTTTTATTTTCATATTTGTTAACCACTGTGATTTTTAAAACGTCGCTTTCGGGGTCAGAAACAACATACCCGCCGGTGACCCGGGGTGCAATGATTCCGGATCCGGTATACAATTCGCCATCCATTGCCCTGATCACCCGCATCCTGCTTCCCGTGGCTTTCACTTTAAGGTCATCGGGACCGACCTGAGTGGTTCTGAACTTTGTGTGAAAAGCCTGATTAACACCTTTAAAAAGAACCTCGCCCTGACCATATACTTTTTCCCCATTTATATAGGTTTCGATAATCCCGAAATCATCAAGGTTGTCGACTATTACCATATCAGCATGATCATCGGTGCGAAGCATCCCAACAGGCAAATTGTAATGTTTTACAGGATTAATGCTCGCAGCCTTTATCAAATTAAAAATATTAACTCCAAGCTTGATGCCACGGGAAAGCATTTGGTTGATATGTCCTTTTAGCAGGTCGCCAGGATGAATATCATCAGAGCATAACATTACTGAATCAGGGTACCGGTCAATTAATTCGTAAAGAAGATCAAATCCTTTTGCTGCACTGCCCTCCCTTATCTGTATCTTCATGCCGAGGCTGATTTTTTCTTCAGCCTCGGCCAGGCTGAGACATTCATGGTCGGTAGAAATTCCTGCATTAATGTATTTTTTCAGGTCACTTCCTGTCAGTCCGGGTGCATGCCCGTCTACGGGCTTCCGGTATTGTATCGCGCGGTTGATTTTATCGAGCACACCGGGATCTCCGTTTATAACCCCTGGAAAGTTCATTACCTCCGCCAAAAAATATATATCATCCCGTTTTAGCAATTTGCCGACTTTTTGTGAATCAAGTACTGCTCCGGATTTCTCAAATACTGTGGCGGGAACACATGATGGTGCACCGAAAAAAACCTTCAGGGGCACTTTCTTGCTGTTTTCAATCATAAACTTAACTCCTTCACTTCCGGCAACATTAGCAATCTCATGCGGGTCGGAAACAACCGCAACAGTACCGTATCTGACTGCAAGCCTCGAAAATCCAACCGGGGTAAGCATTGAACTTTCGATATGCACGTGCGAATCAATAAAGCCCGGCAGAATATAATGAGGTAAAAGCTCATCAATCCTTGTTATTGATTCGATTTTACCATCACCGACAGAAACCCGGGCAGGAAAAATTTTCCTGTTGAAAACATCTACAAGGTTGCCTTTAATTTTAAAGTCCATATCAAGATTTATTCTGTTGTTCCACGTGGAACAATTTCTATTCAAACTGCTTTACATTTTTACCGATCTGAAAATAATCTTGCACTGATAAGACTTCGCGCGGATCGGAGCGTGACAAGCCCGACACGTCCTTTTACATTTGACGGTAACAGGGGGTAATAATGCATAAAAGTAAAATAAAAATTCGCACTGAGAGCCGAGGAGTGCACCTGCCATAGCAAAAAATTAACTTCCAAATGTCGTCCTTACACTCTTGATAAAACCAGGATTAATAGTTCCACGTGGAACATTTTGCCCGCGCCGGATCAATCAACAAAATCAACTGTACACAAATATTGTTCTACAAAGGTCAATAAATTAAGCCGATTTGCTATAAATGCCTGTCTATCTGCCCTCTAAGTGCCGCAATGAGGATTTTAGGGCAACCGGCCTTCCTGTAACCCTGTTACCTGCCCAGGTGGATTAACAGGACGCTTATATCTGAGGGAGAGACGCCGCTAATTCTTGATGCCTGTCCGAGCGTTGAGGGCCTGATCCTTTTCAGCTTCTCCCTGCCCTCGGTAGATATGGATTTCAGGCTATCAAAATCATAATTAGGCTGTATATGCATATGTTCCAGCCTTTTAAGCTTATCTGCCATCATTTTTTCCCTGTTCAGGTACCCTTTATATTTCAATTTAATCTCGACCGATTCAAGAATATCGTGAAAGGCTGTTCTTCCCTCCTCTTTCATCTTCGTGAACCCGGGGATAACCTCTATAACGTCGAAAATATTAATCTGCGGGCGTAAAAGTAAATCAGAGATCTTTACTTTCTGCTTGATTTCCGAGGTGCCATTCTTTGATAAAAAAAGATTGACCTGTTGTGGACTAACGCTGTATGATTTAAGATAATCAGTTATATTGTCGATTTCCTCATATTTTTTCAAAAATGAGTTGTACCTGTCTGCTCCGGCAAGACCGATACTCCAGGAGCGGGGGGTTAACCGTTCATCTGCATTGTCCTGCCTGAGAAGCAATCGGTACTCCGCCCTTGAAGTAAACATTCTGTAAGGCTCATCAACTCCTTTTGTAATGAGGTCGTCGATAAGAACGCCGATATAAGCTTCGTCACGGCCGAGAATAAATTCAGGCTGGTCATGTATTTTTAAATGGGAATTAATTCCGGCAATAATCCCCTGACCGGCTGCTTCCTCATACCCTGTTGTTCCATTTATCTGTCCCGCGAAATACAGATTTTCTATCAACCTGGTTTCAAGGGTATACTTAAGTTGGGTAGGAATGTAATAGTCATATTCAATAGCGTATCCCGGCCTGAACATTTTAACATTTTCCAGTCCGGGCACATTCCGCAGTGCTGCAAGTTGAATTTCCTGAGGAAGTGATGAAGAGAATCCGTTTATATAATACTCACAGGTACTCCAACCCTCGGGTTCCAAAAAAAGCTGATGCCTTTTTTTGTCAGAAAATGTAACGATCTTATCTTCGATACTCGGACAGTACCGCGGGCCCAGCCCCTTGATCATCCCTCCAAACAAAGGACTTTTACTGAATCCGGTTTCAAGAATGGCATGTACCTGCTCATTTGTATGGGTAATATAACAGGGTTTTTGTTCCTTAAGCCGGAAGTCATTATCAACAAAAGAAAATTGCTGGGGAATCTCATCCCCTTCCTGCCTCTCCAAAAAAGTAAAATCAATGGTTCGTCCATCTAGTCTTGCAGAAGTGCCGGTCTTCATCCGTCCCCTTTCAAAGCCCAGATCAGTCAGCTGTTCGCTCAAACCATAGGATGCGGGGTCAGACGCCCGGCCACCTGGTATCTTCACATCACCGGTGTGCATAAGTCCGTTGAAAAAAGTACCATTTGTAAGTATTACAGATTTACTCCTGATAACATTCCCCTGCCTGGTTTTAACACCAACTACCGTCATGTTGTTAACCACCAGCTCAACTACTGTATCCTGCCAAAAATCAATGAGTGGTATCGCCTCAAGAACTGAACGCCATTTTGACGAATAAAGTGAACGGTCACATTGCGCACGGGGGCTCCACATGGCGGGTCCCTTGCTTTTATTGAGCATGCGATACTGAAGCGTACTATAATCAGTGACTATTCCGGTGAATCCCCCGAGTGCATCAATCTCACGCACAATCTGCCCTTTTGCTATTCCTCCCATGGCAGGATTGCAGCTCATAAGCGCAATTTTGCCCATATCCATTGTAATCAGCAACACCCGGCTGCCAAGATTGGCAGCCGCGGCAGCGGCTTCGCAACCAGCGTGGCCGGCTCCAACTACAATCAAATCATATTTTACATTATCGGTCATCTTCTGATTAATAATATGCAAATATATACATAAATTAAAAAGCTGGAAAATGGTAATACCAAACGTTGCAAGCAAAAAGAAGAACCCGGAACTTTGCATTGACCACTGCCTGTATCCTGAGTTTCAACGGGAAAAGCAAGAAGACAATGACAGCCACCCTTATTCCTTGTATCTTAAGTATCACCGGGAAAAGCCAGTGAACAATGACAGCAGAAGATCGCCCCGATCACCTTTGTATCTTGAATTTCACCGGGAAAAGCAAGTGAACAATGACAGTTAAAGGAAGAAACCGGAACCCTGAGAAAATAATTTATTACCCCCTGGCACTATCCGGCCGGTATCGGCTGTTCCTTAATGCTCCATATGTTCACGGGAGATGAGTCAATTCCCGCAGGTATCTGATTACAGGATACCAGGTTGCCAGGAAAGGAAACACGTTGCAAAGGGCGGAATTAATGAATAGAACGAGGTGTTTTGATTTGCCGGCTAGCGGAAATAACAAATTCCAGGGTATTTGTTGAACTAATTCAGTACCGGTATTCCAGATAAAAATTTTCCTTCATCCGCATGTTCCTTTTGCTCTCTTCATCAGAGTCGGCATACCCTGCCATATGAAGAATGCCGTGCAGTATCACACGGTCGAGTTCCTTTTTGAAATCTTCGCCATATAAGCCGGCATTGTCCCTTACCCTGTCAACACTTATAAGTACATCACCGCCAATTACATTATTTTCGGTGTTATCAAATGTGATAATATCTGTATAATAATCGTGTTGCAAATATTTTTTGTTAACAGAATAAAGATACTCATCTGTACAAAAAACTATCGTTACTTCACCGGTTGCGAAGTTTTCGTCCTGGATCACCCGGTTTATCCATTTTCTGAGTGAGCGGAAGCCGGGATACGAAAAAGAAAGGTCGGCCGAAACTTGCGTTATCCCCAAAGTTTAGATATTAAACCTCATTTCAGATATTCTTCCGTCTTCATAAAATTCCAGTCCGTCGGAGAGCTGCTTCATCAGGAATATGCCCCTTCCGTCAACATTTTCGATATTCTCAGGAGCAGTGGGATCCGGAACATTATTGTAGTCAAAGCCTTTACCCTGGTCTTTGGTAGTAACAATGAGCTTGTTCTTTTCTATCTGAAATTTCACTTCTACATTTTTTCCCGGATCAAGCTTATTTCCGTGCGAAATGGCATTATTCACAGCCTCTAGACTTGCTATCAATATATTCCCGTAAACCTCATCTCCAAATTTATATTCTGCAGAAAGTTTATCTATAATTTTTTCCACTTCCCGCAGATTTTCAATTTTCGACGATATATTAATATTTATTTCCATTTGATCTCCATTGATTACGACAATAAATTAATACATGGGCTGCTCATCAAATTCGCCTTTGAGAACTTTCAAACCTCCATATAATAGGCATGCTGTTATTTCAATACCAGCGATATTACTCGTTCGGTACTGTACAACACTCCTTATGACTGAATACAAATCAAATTATTATTCTCCCGTATAACAAATTTGGATTGCCAATTGAATTATATACTGCATAAACGCATAATTAGTTTCAATATTTCCTTAAAATGTTGCATTGGCCGTCACATTTTTTTTGAATTTCATGACTGAACCTAAATATGCGAAAAAAAAATGAAAAAACCGCCCTAACTCAAGGAAAAAAAGATTATTGGCGGCTAAGCCAGAGTATAGGATCCAATTTGACATTTTCTTCCCATATCTCCAGATGAAGTATGGAGTTATTGTCGTCATTGTCGGTAAATACGCGGCCGATAAGTTGTTTGGTGGTTACTTCGTCTCCGGCCCTAACATAAACATGCGATAAATTGGCATATACGGTAAGAAAATTCCCATGCCTGACCAGAACAACGTTGTTTGATCCGGGAACTGTGAGAACCTGTCTGACAGTTCCGTTGAAAAGAGCCCTCACTTCCGCATTCTCTACTGTACTTATATCAATTCCATTGTTCTGTATCTTTATACCCCTTAAAACAGGGTGCGGATGCTCACCAAAAAACCCGGTTACAACTCCTCTTTCAATTGGCCAGGGAAGCCCTCCCTTGTTCTGCTGAAACTGGTCTGATATGAGCTTGTCCTCAGGAGTTATTTCATAAATACGTTTCCCGGCGGCAATCTGTGCCTCTTCCTTTAACAACTTTTCAATTGCGTTCTGAAGTAACTGTGCCACTCTTTGCTGAGCGGTGAGTTCCTTCTTTAATTCATCCTCCCTTCTTCTCAATTGCTGAACAATGGAGTTCTGCTCCCTGCTTTCGTTGCTTAACTCATTCGTCTCGTTACGGCGCTGCTGAAGAAGAGTGACCTTATCGGATTTTTCAGCTTCAAGTTCCTCGATCTCATTGACGATCTGACTGGTTAATGACTGTATTTGCTGAATCTGATTTTGACGTGATTTGCTGTATTGCTGCAGGTATTTTAATCGCCTGTACCCCTGGTTGAAATCACCGGCCGATAAAACGAACATGAGCCTCTGATGGGCCATACGGTGCCTGTAGGCGATTTTAATAAGTTTAGCATATGAATCGCGGGACTCCTGCAGGTTTTCTTCAAGTTCAACGATTTTCCTTTGCCTCTGAGCAATTGAATTATCGATATAGTTTATTTCCGCTTCAATTGTGCTGATTAGATTTCTTCGTAGCTGCAATCTCCTGTTTACTATATTCAGCCGTTCAAGGTTGTTCTGCCTTGTGGCGCTGGTTTGTTCAAGCAGCCTGGTAGTAGTATTAATAATTTCCTGTGTTTCCCTTCTCTGCCTTTCCAGTTCAGATTTGCTTTGAACCTGTGCAAAACTCTGATAACAAACAAATCCGGCAAAAAGAATAATTATTAAAAACCGTTCCATAATTATAATGCCTAAAATGGTTTATAGCGGGAAGGTATGCTAAAAGGAAAACTAAGTTCCTGATCTGTTTCAATCCGGCTGAATTTAATATTTGCATGCAAAGGAAGATTATGGGATATGAAATGTAAATCAATATCATCAGGAAAATAAAACCCGTCAGTATTGCTGAAAGAATTATAGGTGAGCCGGGTATAGATATCATTTCCGGTCGAAAACAGTTCGATATCCCTCATAAAAAAACTGTTGTCAAAGTTAATCTGAAGCATATCCTGGCCTGAAGGGTTATTGGCATGCGGAAAGATCTCCCCCTGGTATCTTACTGTCATGACCTCCTTATCAAATAAATATCTTGTGCCTGAACGGTCAAGCAAATTAAATTCATCAAATATCCTTATGGAGGTACCAAAAAATATACTCTGAATGATATCAAAATCCATTTTGTATGGGAAAAATCTTTGGGAGTCAGTATAGTTGCCCAGGAAATACCTGTTATTGATCCTGTCAAGTATCTTTACGCTGTCGCGGGTTAACAGAAGCCGTGCGGCTTCGATGCCGGCAAATGCATTAATACTTACCATTATCGCCGAATCCTTGTTTATCCGGACGGATCCACGTAGATTCAATTCCCCGTCATCTTCGATAATTTTTAAATTCATCCTCCCGGCAGAATAGGTTCTGACATCAGGCTCATTTCGCAGAAGGTTATTGTAAATCTCCTCTCCGGTATATGATTCCCTTTCGGCAATCACAGGTGCAATACTCCGGCAGGAATGAAACATCAGAAGAAATAATCCGCTGACAATGACATAAACTGATACACGTTTATATTTAAATGAAGTAATATTTGTCATATTTTATCCGCTTTATGGCCTGCTATGTGGATTGTACGAAAGGCACACCGCAAGGGCAATTGTCGTAATCGAATTAAATGTTGCTATAAAGCCATTTGACCAGCAAATATTGATCCGCAAAACACCGGAACTGGAAGTTTTCCAACTCTTGAAAATATGTTTTACAGATTATTATTAATTATTAAGGTTCTGCTTTTTTTCTTTTAGTTTTTCAATGTATAAATCCAGCTTTTTAATATCATTTTCTTCGCCAAGATCAGCAGCAAGATTTAAATATCTTTCGGCATCTTCATATTTTTTAAGCATAATAAGTATAGCAGCATAATGTTTTGTGATCTCGAAGCTCTTGTCTCCACCGTTTATATAGGCAAGTTCAATATATTTTTCAGCCTCTTCATATTGCCCGAGTTTATACAGTATCCACGCATATGTATCTAAAAATGATGCATTATCGGGCTCTTCCCGGATGGTCGTGAAACTGTATTTAAGCGCAGTTTCAAGGTTCTCATCACGCAGGGAAAGGTAATAGGCATAATTATTAAGGGTTATTATGTTGCTGTCAATAGCAAGAGCAAGATTAAAATATTTATCGGAATTGGTATAATCCTGCTTTGCATTATAGATATCACCAAGATAGGAGTATACATGACTGGTAAAAATGTTGTCCGGGCCATCTATTTGCAGGGACTGATTCAGCATCTCCACAGCAACGTCGGAATGCCCAAGCATATGGTTTGCAATACCCCCAAAATAAAGCACTGTAGCACTTTCAGGGAATTCAGGAATCATTTCCCGACTGAGTTCGATTACTTTCTGATAATCCCCGCTGTAACTTGTAATTCCGATCAGTTTTTCTGCATAGGCAATATTGCCTCTGTTGGCCGAGTACAGATCATATAATAACCTGCCGGCTTCCTGATGATCTCCGGTATTTAAAAAAAATTCGATCATTACAACGCTGGTCATGTCCTGATCCGGGTATTGCTGCCTGAGAATTTCGCCCAGTTCGATAACCTGTACATCAAATTGGGGAGAAAACATGTTATCCATAATTAAGGTGGAGAAAAACTGGATTTTTTCATTATATCCCAAATGCGGATTACTGAAAGCTGATTTGAGATAATATATAGCTTCGGTTTGCATGCCCCGGATCAGAAAAAATTCCGCGACTGATATTTGCGCCATTCCATTCTCGGGATCGATCTCAAAAATCCTGTTATAACATTCTAGCGCTTCATCAAACATGCCAATTGAGCTGTATAGTTCCGCAAGGATTCCGTAATACCGTGGCTCGCCGGGGAAATGCTCAATTAATCTGTTCATCTCGTTATGAGCCTTTTCAAATTCGCCCTTTTCCATGTAAATATGTTCACGCGATAATGAAATCCTTTCATCAATGCCTGTAGTTTTCTCCAGCTCAGAATACAGTTCCAGTGCTTCTGCGAATTGATTATTGATAACCAGCATTGCGGCAAGGGTGAAACGCAGATCAATTTCATCAGGGAACCGGCTGGCTGCTTTTTTGTATACCGAAATAGCTTCGTCATACTTACTGGCTTCCCTCAGTATCTGCGATAACAGGCTATAATACCATAAATTGCCGGGGTTAATTTCAATCGCCTTCCTGGCATTTTCAAGCGATTGGTCAATTTCATTAACTGAAAGGTAAATATTGGAAAGCTCATAAAATGAAACATCGCTGTATGGATATATTGCAAGGCATCTTTCGAAAAAATAGACTGCACGGGGTAAATCACCAAGCAATTTATATTTTATCCCTTCATTCAGGGAATATTCGTATTCAAACTTCTGTATATCTGAAAGCCTGTCAAAGTCTGAAATTTCACCCGGTGGCCTTTGGCTTATGCATTGTGTAAACAGAACCGGAATAATCATCCAGATTAAGATCTTCTTCAAATGTGTGAATATCAATAACATTTTTTCCATATCATTGTTGGCCTGAAATTTTATACAGGATTATGACATTATACTAACGGTAATTAAACAATATCATTATTAAAGTATCCTTTCAAAACACACAATATCCTGCATAATATAATGCCGGATACCGCATTATTCAGGAATAAAAAAATAAATACCCTCTTTCAGGAGGCTCCGGTATGGCCAAAGCCCCCGGCTCCCCTGGGTGTATCATTCAGCAAATCACACTCCTCCCATAAAACTTTTTCAAACTTATTGATTATCATCTGTGATATCCTGTCGCCGTTATTAATGGTAAATTCACTGTCCGACAAATTGATCAGTATCACTTTAATTTCACCTCTGTAATCAGAATCAATAGTACCCGGGGTATTTAATACTGTTATTCCATACTTGAATGCCATGCCGCTTCGGGGCCTAATCTGGGCTTCATAGCCGGAAGGCAGTTCAATAAATAAACCGGTGGGCACCAGGCATCTTTCCATAGGCTGAAGGACGATCGGAGTTTCCAAACTGGCGCGTAAATCCATGCCGGCTGAAAATTCTGTTTCATAGGCAGGCAGGGCATTCCCGGAAGTGTTTTTAATTTTAACTTTCATGGGCATTTCTAAGTAAATATTTAATTTAAATGATTAGCCTGACCGGTCTCAATTAACGCGGACCAGCTTGCTTTTTTAAAAAGCATGCTTTTATGTGTTCAGGAGATGGTTATAACCTTTGTTGACAATTTGTTGCAAAACAATTACCGGGGATGAATTCCGGCCAGCCAGGCCGGAATATTGCAGGATCTCCCTGAGATCCCCGTTGCTCAATTCCCATTATCTTCAGTATTTTTATCACTCCTGAAAATCTCTTTCAGCAAAACTTTTTCCTTAACTACAACTATGCCCGTAAAAATAAGAATAATAAAAGTGTTTATTACCAACCGGTAAAACGTCCTCTCTATTTCAAGTGATGATGATATCAGGAACAAGGCCACACCTGTGAGAATATAAAACAATATGATTTTCATATTATAGGGAACCGGGTAATAGTGCCTGCCGGTTGTGTAGGCAAGCGCCACCATGACAGCATAAGAAAAAAAATGGGCCCAGGCAGAAGCAATATACCCGTAAACCGGAATATAAAAATAATTGATTCCCAGAGTGACCAAAGCACCGGTGGTAGCGAACAGGGCCCCGAATAATGTTATTTCCTTTAGTTTATACCAGATAGAAACATTAAAATAAATTCCAAGCATCAGGTTTCCCAACAGTACAATCGGAACAACTTTTAACCCTTCCCGGTATTCCGGACCGATTATATGCTTGAAAATATCAATGTAAAGCATAATGCCAAGAAAAACAAAAACCCCGAAAATGGTAAAATAGTGAAGCACCCTGGCATACAATTCACGGTTGTTTTTGTTTTTTTCCTGACTGAAGAAAAAAGGTTCGGAGGCATATCTGAACATCTGGATAAAAAGGGTCATCAATACTGCAATTTTTATATTGGCGCCATATATCCCGATTTCCTCAAGTGCATTAACTTCACCGGGAAGCCTGTATCTCAGCATAATTCTGTCAATAACCTCATTCACTGTTCCGGCAAGCCCGGCAATCAGCAGGGGGAATGAGTAAAATATCATTTCCCTGAACAATTTGAATGAGTACCGGAAGCTGCTTTTCCGGATATCGTCAAGAAAAAACATCAAAGTGAAAAAAGAGGCGAGCAGATTTGAGGCAAAAACATACCCAACCCGGAATTCAGGGTTGTAAAGGGCATCAACAACAAATGAGGCCTTCCCGTTTTTGTATAACCAGGGTAAAAGCAGGAGGAAAAATAAATTGAAAAAGATATTTACGGATATATTAAACAGCTTGATCAGGGCAAATCTGAGTGCCTGGTTCCTGAAACGCAGCCTGGCAAAAGGCAGGGCCGCAGCAGCATCCAGCGAAAGAACCAGTCCGAGCAGCAAAATGAAGCTCTGATGCTCTGCATAACCAATAGTTGAGGCGATCTGAGGATAAAAAATCAGGATTGTAATGGCAAAAATGGATGATGTAATTAACAATGAAATTAATGAAGTGGAAAAAACCAGCTGTGAATCACTGTGTTTGGATGTAAACCTGAAAAAAGCGGTTTCCATGCCATAGGTGAGAATAATGATGATAAAAGCCACATATGCATAAAGCTCGTTTACAATACCATACTCGGCAGTATCAACAAATATCCTGGTATAGAACGGAACAAGAAGGAAATTAAGGATGCGGGCAAAAACACTGCTAAGGCCATATATGGCGGTTTGCCCGGCAAGTTGTTTTAATGGATTCAATTTAGCTTTTTGTAATTGTAGGCATCAATATAAATTGTAGCAAAAATATTCAAATCGGTTTTGATCCGCTGAATGAAGGAAGCGGTAATCCTGTTGGCGTCGTCGAGTTTGTAGTGCCCCGGCAATTTAATATGAAATGTCAGTTCTGTATGATTGCCATACCTGTGAATATTAAAATGATGAAGCTGCAGATCTGCCTTATATATTTCAAGACTCATAAGATGAATCTTTTCAATGATATCTTCGTCGGGCTTTTCTCCAAGCAAGGGATTTATGCTGTCACGCACTATCCTGAATGCCAGTATCGAAATCATAACTGAAACGAATATGCCAAGGGCGCCGTCAATCCACCAGATAAACGAGCCGAACAGAATGCCAATAAGTATTACGGCACTGGTGAGGGCATCTGAGCGATGATGCCATCCATCAGCTTCCAATGATTTAAACTTCTCGTTCCGGGAGGCAGCAAAACTTATCTGCGCCATTATTTCTTTCCCAACCATTGATACCGAAGTGGCAATAATTGCAAAAATTCCAAAATTGGCAGATTCCCTGTTAATAATTATGGTGACTGATTCATACATGAAATTTATGGAAACCAGCACAAGTATCAGGCCCAGGACAAGGGAGGCAATGATCTCTGCACGGCCGTGGCCGTATGGATGCTCCTTGTCTGCCGGTTTATAGGAAACATAAATCCCGATAAGCAGTATTAATGATGATAGTGAATCAGAAAGTGTGTGCCAGGCATCGGCGATTAAAGCAACCGAGCCGGTATATATGCCGGCCCATAATTTCACAACAAAAAGCAAAATATTTCCGGCTATTGAAAAATAGCCTGCAAACTTGCCGGAAATTTTTTTATTGCTATTACCCTGACCCATTTATAAAGGTATTACTGTCTGATTGAATTTTTGCAAATTTAATATTTTCACAATACACTGAGTTGTAAAAATAAATTTATGCCCTTCGGGACGTATGCCTGTTAAGCAGAATCCGCCAAGGCCTATAAAAAAAAGCAGAAAAAGCTTAACGAACAAATTTGCCGGCCATTAAATTAACCGGGAAAGTCCGTTTGACAGATTCAATCAGAGAGTTTACGCTCCCTTACCTGGAATTACGGTACCGGATTTATTCAGGGTGAAGGTGTTTTAAATACACCGGCTACGTCGTTAGTACAGCTTGCTTAACATCCTTTCAATTCCCCTGACAAATATTTTTTCTGAAATGGGAGCAAAGCGGGTGGAGTTTGGTTCGTATCCACCTTCACTATGAGCTGCCTGGGTTGGCAGATACCCGTAGGAACCATTGCCGTATCCCACAATAAAAGAATACCTGGAATGGGTGCTTGCCTTCACCTGCTGCCCGATTTCATGAAATAATTCACCGGGATACGTAATCCAGATAAACTCATCAATCTTTAGCGCCGTTACTGGCAGGTCCAGTGTTGTCTGCCTGAAATCCCTCATAACATGATTGTATTTCAAGGGCAGGACTATGTTTTCATTGACAACTTTTATTTCAGGGTTCAGTGCATACTCGGTTTGGATGGTGTTAAATACCCTTACTACTTCCCTTCCAATTTCCTGGCCTAATTGGGCAGTTCGCTCAAGGCAGTCGACGTTTCCTTCCAGACCTCCTACAAACCGGGGATTGATGTCGCCGGCCGCCCCGTTGCTGAATATACCGGTAACATCAGGTAACATTTCTTCTATGTATTCAAGCATATGCCCGTTCCATTCAGGACTTATTGTATTGTTCCTTGCCCCAAGTGAAGTGGGATGACACGCATAGTTTACAAAAACCGCCTTTGGCCGGCCTGACAACTTATCAATCCGCATAATACCGACTTCCGGGTCTATTGGCCCCTTGGGATTGGAGCCCAGGCGGTAAACGCCTTCCATTTCCCTTATCAGCACCGGGTTATCCGTCTTATATACACCCGCCGACTGGCTGGAATTGTTTTCATCAAATGTAAGATATGATAATGTGTCTTCCATCCTTTTTCTTCTGTTCATGGCAATATACGAGGTTCCGATGGCGCCCCCTATTTTGACAGGCTCCAGGTCGGCAATGGCATCTTTTACAGATTTCAGTACATTATTGTTAAATTGCCTGTACCATTCGGTTTCGCTGTTATTGCTGCCAAGGGTAGGGGCAGCGTGGTTATGGACGCTTCCCAAAATGATATTCTCATAAGGGATGCCGGTTTCATCTTCGATCAGCCTCCTTAATGCAATGGAATACTCTGTGGAAAAACCAGTTATATCGGCCTCGATTATTGCTGACCGGCTGGTATTATCATCGAATACAAGCGACCTGACATAAAGCTTTCCATAGATTCCGTCAGAGGGGTCTCCCCTTAAGGATGAGTCATATCCTCCCAGATAAAGGCTTTCAACAGGAGTAATGTCAACTTTTGCTATTCCTGCCCTTAAGGTAAATTCGCTGGATAATCCTTCAAAAGCAAAGAACTGCAGCAGGAATATGAAAGCGAGAGCTAACTGTGAATTTTTCATATAATTTAAGTTAACGTTTGGATTAATGAATTAGATTATTTGTTATACATTTTCGTGATCACGGATAAACTGAATGTCCTTCTTTATTTTATCTACCATTATTTTCTGTTTTTTTATGAGCGAATAACTCTCCTCATCCCGGCTTAACAGGTGATATTCAATGTGAAGAGTTACGGGTACCTGAATATTCAGTTCTTTAAGGGTTTTAAAATATAAATCAAAATCAACCAGCCCTTCGCCCAGGGGCACGTTTATTATCCGCGCCCTTCCTTTGTCAATCTGCCAGGTAAAATCCTTAATGGCCAGTGATCCGATATTCCTGCGCAGCAGGTGCAAAATAAAGATCCATGACCTGTAGCCTTCGGCAGTTGCATGACGCACATCATATTGACTGCTTATGGTCTCAACCGGAAAATCCCTTATCAGCTCAAACACATCCCAACCTGGCGATCCAACAACGCCACCGCTATGATTCTGATATCCGGCCTGGATACCATAATGACGATTCATCTCCGAGAGGTTCTTTATCCTGGATTTTATTATTTCAATATTTTTCAGTATTCCCATGGACAGATCGTATCGGTAGTAACCAAGGCGGTAATGCTTAACTCCCAGGGAGGAGGCAGTTTTTAATACCTCCCTGGTCTGCCTGTCCTCTGTCCCGGTAATGTCTGTAACCAGAAGGTCTGTAGTCAGGTTGTATTTTTTCCCTGTCCCGATAACCAGTGGGAGATCTTCAGTGACACGCTCCGGTTCAACTTTCCCTCCTTTCCGTACTGTCAGATCGAGACCATCAACTCCCGCCATAGCAAGGGTTTCCATCATAAACTCAGTTTCATAATTGTCGAGGTCCTTGGTGAAAAAATATATTTTTGACCGCCGTGGTCTCTCCGATAAGGATTCCGCCGAAAAGGCGCTGGCAAAAGGAATAATGGCACCGGTTAAAGCAGTTGTCTTAATAAAATTGCGTCGGGAAAACGGCATGGCTATAGTTTTTGTTTTTAAACTTATAAAAGTTATTCTGTCATTGCACCTCCCCGTTTATTTAATTAATAACGAACGGACTCAGGCAATATTTTTATTGCCGGCACATCACCCGGAAATGTTAAAAGTCAACGGGCACCTTTTTCACGGGCATCTTAACAGGACAAAGTGTTCTGATAAAAAAGCCGCCATTTGATTACCGGTTCTGCGGGCGTTTTACCGGCCCAAGATAATAATAATTCTGATGTGCGAAAATATAAACTGCTGCCAGATCACAATGTACTTTTATTAAACATAAGGTACCCGAAATTAAAAAGAAAATAATACTGTTTTGTGCTGTTGTCGTAATAATTAAGACTCAGGGAGGCGGGTCCGACAGGTGTTTGATAAACGAGTGAAGCGCTGCCGAGAAAATGCCGGTGCCTGAGCCGGTCCATGTAAAACGGTCTGTTGATATGATCTCTGCCAATCTTTTGATAAGGCTGAAATATATGACCTTCAATTCTCAAATGCAGGGCTTCCCTGATACGTAAGAGAGGAATCAGCCCGACCCCGGCATAACTATGAGCCCTGTAATTTTGGAGGAATAGCGTTTTGGAATGCGGAAAGGGCTGGTATGCAGGGGCATTGAGCAATGAGGCAGTATAGTTGTTAAACAGGGTTTGCGTTGAAAGAACCATTTCTCCCGAGACTCCTAACGTCAGGTGGCGGGTAACGGGAAAATACCCGGTAAATCCCGATTTGGCCATGATATACATATGGTTGTCGTTTTCATGTTCTGTCAGGGAAGAGGTGGAACCGGGGGTATATTTTTCATTTCCGCGTACAAACTGCAGTGCCAGACTGGTATTCCTGCCCCGGGTGGCATATTGTTTATGATTAAGGGTTTCCCTCTCATAAATAAAGCTAACGGTATTCAGGTCAAAGTCTGTCTGATCGGTTGTATCAGATTTAAGAAAATTTTCGGTCTGATAATACCTGTCTGACATCCTTCCGATTGAATAACCGACCATTGCAAGGCCGTTAACACTGACAGGCACACCGGCGTTAATCCTTAAATTTCCGTCATACCTGATCAGGTAGGAAGGCCTGACATCCTCAAAAAATGGTCCGCTGCTGCCCGTGAAGTAGTCTAGCCGGTTCAGCGTCAGGGCTATATCGCCAAACAACGGAATTGCTCCGGGCACTTCAATTCTACCCCTTGTCAGCACGGAACTGTACAGGCGCCCGAAATATAAGTTGCCTTCAAGATTGTAAGCGTTGCGACCCAGAAATTTATATTCAAATCCCGCAAAACCCTGGTTAAGACTGGTAGAAGAAATATTCCCGCCAATCTCTGCCCGGAAACTGCTGCCACTTTCAAGATCAAGATAGAGGTCAAAAATTCCTGAATTGACATTATAAACTGCACGGGGATAAATAGCGCTGATTTTATCATCTGAAACAAGTTTATAGTATTCCGAACGCAGCCTGTCAAGGGTGAAATAATCTTCTTGCTGCCTGATACTGCTGGTTACATAATCCACCTGTAGCTCATTTGACCCGTTAACAAAAATATTCCGGAATATCAGGGGGGGAAGATTGTTTCTGAATATTTCCCTTCTCCCTGCCAGCTCCTCCAAAGGCAACCGTTCATCAATCCTGCTCTTTATCTCCCCGATCTGGTCGATAGTAGTATTATAGCCTATATCGATAATCCTTTTATAGTGGTGAAAATCGAGAATACCAATCTCCTTGACATCTATATCTATAAGTATCCCTCCTTCACTAACGATATCATAATTCGTCTGCGCTGCTATCATATTCTCAATCTGCAGCCGCAAGTTCCCTGAGGTAGGCGGAAGGGGATTGGCACTTGCCTTGCTTCCGATCATTATACAAGGCTGAAACTCGCTCATCATAACATCAAACGGGAAGTTATTGTGTATCCCTCCGTCGAAAAGCAAAACATTATCTATTGCAATCGGATTGAAAATAAAAGGATATGTCATTGAAGCCCGCACAGCAGATGAAAGGTCTCCGGACTTCATCACAAGTGCTTTATTGTTGTATACATCCGAGGCTACACATCTGAATGGTACAAACAGACTGTCAAAATTATAGTTTGCCAGCGCTCCCGACTGTGCGAATAATTCCAGCAATCCCAGATCCATTGAGTGCGTGGGAATGATGCTTGTTGGCAGGACCGGCACTGTTCCGGTATCGAACCTTTGAAACTCAAAGGAAAGCATGCCGGCATCAACATGGCGGTTTTTATAATAATAATAGAATCTGTCAGGTATTCGGCCGGTTGACCAGCTGAAAAATTCCTCTGAGTTAATGATTGCCTCCATTTCGTCGGGAGAATAACCGGAGGCATACAATGCCCCGATAATAGCGCCCATACTGGTTCCGGTAATATAGGAGACAGGAATATTGTTTTCTTCAAGCGCACGTATAACCCCGATGTGGGCGAACCCCTTGGCCCCCCCTCCGCTTAGAACAAGCCCGACCTCCTGGGATGCAACAGTGCCTGCTAAGGCAAGGAAGATCAGGATTGAAATAATTTTGTTCCGCATTGCCATAAAAATACAAGTCAGGAAATAAGGTTTCAAAGGTAGCATTTTCAGTGAACCTTGCAGTACCGTTTTATAACTGTAGTTTTCTTCCAAATAGTTTGCCGGCTGATAAATTTTTTTTTCCATATGGAACCCTCCCCAGCCCTCGGCAAAGAAATGATATGAAAGTCAGAATTGAAATATATTGCAAAATGAGAAGTTTACTGCATATGAGTTACAATATCTCATTTCTTTGGAAAATTAATAATGGTGTAAGTATATTTGCATGTGCAAAAATACTTTCGGCCAATTAATTAAAAATAAAATTACCTATGAAGCCTTTTTTGTTAGTTTTACTGCCTTTAATTATTAATTCATGCATTTCTACTCAAAAACACAACATTATGGAAGAACCCATCATAGCACGCATCGAAACTGCCTATGGCAACATTGATATCAAGCTGTATAATGAAACACCATTGCACCGCGATAATTTCGTGAAACTAGTAAAAGAAGGCTTCTACGATGACCTTCTGTTCCACAGGGTCATAAAGAACTTTATGATCCAGGGAGGAGACCCCGATTCAAGAGACGCCGGCAAGGAAACCAGGCTTGGGACGGGAGGTCCCGGATATACAGTCCCTGCTGAAATAAAAGAGAATTTATTCCATAAAAAGGGAGCCCTTGCTGCTGCAAGACAAGGAGATAATACTAACCCCCACAGGGAATCATCCGGGTCACAATTCTACATCGTCCAGGGAGCAGTATTTCCGGGGGAACATCTGGCAAGCCTTGAATCACAAATCAATAACCAGAGGCAGCAGGCGCTTCCGACCCAACAGTCAGGCCCTTTTGAATTTACAGAGGACCAAAAAGAAATTTATTCCACAATTGGCGGAACCCCTCATCTCGATGGCTCGTATACTGTCTTTGGAGAAACTATTGAGGGATTTGACGTAATAGATAAAATAGCCTCCCTTGAAGTAAGCAATGCAGACAGACCCTTGTCAGATATTAAAATGACCATCAGAATACTCGATAAATAATATCGGTGTGTTTTCTAATTATAATTTGCAGGAATGGAAGAAAAAATAGAAAAGGCATTTGAGAAAGCCCGATCCTTTACACCAGACAATGCCGGTGAACTGGAACAATTCAGAATTGAATACCTGGGAAAGAAAGGAGTTATAACTGAATTGTTCCATGATTTTAAGAACCTGCCGCCCACACAAAAAAAACAGACTGGCAAATTACTGAACGAATTAAAGAATTATGTTCAGCAAAAGATTACAGCGACAGGAAAGGTTTTGTCAGATAAAGAGGAATATTCTTCTGATATTGATCTTACATTACCGGCAAACCAATTTCAATTAGGCAGCAGACATCCGATTTCAATAGTAAGGAAAGAAATAATTGAAATTTTCAGCAAAATAGGCTTCACCATTTCAGAGGGGCCGGAAATTGAGGATGACTGGCATGTTTTTTCCGCATTGAATTTTCCTCCCGAGCATCCTGCAAGGGACATGCAGGATACATTTTTTATTTCAAAGGATCCTGATATACTTTTAAGAACCCATACATCATCGGTGCAGGTAAGGGTCATGGAGAAAACCTCACCCCCCATCCGAACAATATCGCCTGGCAGGGTTTTCAGGAATGAAGCAATTTCAGCAAGGTCCCATTGCATATTTCACCAGATCGAAGGATTATATGTAGATAAGGATGTGTCGTTTGCCGACCTTAAACAGACACTTGAATATTTTGCAAAGGAACTTTTTGGTGAAGAAACAAAAATAAGGCTCCGCCCTTCCTTCTTTCCCTTCACAGAACCCTCGGGCGAAATGGATGTATCCTGCAGATGTAAAGGCCAGGGATGTAAATTGTGTAAAAACACAGGATGGCTGGAAGTTCTGGGTTGTGGAATGGTCGATCCAAATGTATTGAGAGCATGCAAAATAAATCCGGAAGTTTATACCGGATTTGCTTTTGGACTCGGCATTGAAAGAATTGCCCTGCTTAAATATGATATCAAGGATATCAGAATGTATTTTGAAAATGATGTCAGGTTCCTGAATCAGTTCTCAGGTACGGTATGAGTTCCCTGGTTAAACTAATACCCCGCTTCCCTTCAGTTATTCATGAACGGAACTGTCTGAAATCTGGTTTTACCGGTTATTCCAGTATCCTTATCTCATAACTTAAGTCAATACTCTGCTTATAAACAGCACTGACACCGCAATATTTGTCTTGTGATAATTCTATGGCTTGCTTTAATTTACTTATTTTAAGGTTTTTACCTTTGAATTCATAAATGACTTTGATTTTTTCGTATTTTTTAGGAATTTCCTCAGATTGTTCACCCACAATATGCATGTTTAAATATTCCGGCTCGATTTTCATTTTTTTCAGTATTGAAATGACATCGATGCCCGTACAACCGCCAAGTGATGCCAGCATGAGCGGCTTGGGCCTGGGGCCGCTATTTTGTCCTCCCCTTTCCTCGTCAAGATCCATTGTTATTTTATGATCTCCAATTTCGGCTTCAAAACTCATTTTGCCTTTCCATTTGACATCTATAGCATTTTGCATATCTCGACAGATTTAATTTATTTTGTTAATTTTACAAATTTACTGCATTCCTTTACAAATCATCACATATTGCTAAGCCGATGTCCTTTGTGCAGGAAATATTTTCACTTAAATCATTCATTACCAAATAGTCTGTTTTTTAGTATATCCTAATCATTTATTAATTCTCATGAAAAATAATCCCGGCAGAACTTCATGTGAAAATTGTTCAAGTAAATCAAACAATATCTTCCGAAATTTATCAGCCGAGGAACACGAGATCCTTGCACTTGATAAAAATTGTGAGCCCCATAAAAAAGGTTCCGTTATTTATCATGAGGGTAACCGCATTTCAGGCTGCTATTGTGTGAGTAACGGAATTATCAAAATATACAAAACCGGAATTGACGGTAAAGAACAAATAATAACTTTCGCAAAAACAGGAGATCTTATAGGTTTCCGTTCAGTTCTCAGTGGTGAACTGGCCTGCACAACTGCAAAAGTTATAGAAGACGCTCATTTATGTTTCATACCTGCCGACACTCTGATATACCTGGTTAAAAAGAATGGCGAGTTTTCAATGGACCTGATGCAGCTTGCATGCAAGGAACTTGGTGAATCCAATGCCTATATTACGGATATTGCCCAAAAGACTGTTCGTGAGAGACTTGCCGAGGTACTGCTTCATCTAAGGGATAATTTTGGACTGGATGACGAGCAATTTTTGAAAATTACCTTAACCCGCGAGGAACTTTCAAATATAGTAGGTACGGCGACAGAATCGGTAATCCGGCTGCTTTCTGAATTCAAGTCAGACGGTTTGATAGAACTTCATGGACGCAGAATAAAACTTTTAAATATACCGGGGCTCAAAAAGACCGGCAATGTTTTCTGATTCTCCTGGATTGCAGGTTTTATTCGAAAGTCTTGTTCACAATTACATGAACAACCAATCCCAACAGGATAAGCCCTCCACTGGTTATCAATAATACGTTATTGGTCATTTCCCTTGACAGACTAAATACAAGTAATCCAATAGCGATCATGAATATAATTAAACCCAGGTTTTGAATCAGATGTTTCATAGCTAAATGGTTAAAAGTTATTTTTATTGATGCCCAAATTTAAATAATTATTTTTCAATTCAGTGTGTTCTCGGGGGAGGAATTGAATATTTGTTCTTTATATCGCCTGATTCATGAATTTTTATGCACTTTTATTCATGCCCCCCGGGTTGGTTTTCCGGGGGGCATGGAACCTTTATGAATGTTTTTAATCCTGTTTCAATCTATGTATTAAGTATTTAAAACAACCTGTTCTGTTCTCCCCTGAAATCTTTTCCCAAATGCTTATATCCCAATTGGGTTATCTCCCTTCCACGCGGCGTTCTTTTAATGTATCCCTCCTTTATTAAAAAAGGTTCATATACCTCTTCAATTGTTCCGGAATCCTCACCAATAGAGGTGGCAATAGTTGATATTCCCACCGGTCCCCCGCCAAACTTTTCAATAATAGATAAAAGAATCCTGTTATCCATTTCATCCAGCCCGTTTTTATCTATATTAAGAGCCTCCAGTGAATATTTTGTAATCTTCATATCAATTATCCCGTCACCCTTAACCTGCGCAAAATCTCTTACCCTTCTGAGTAATGCATTAGCAATCCTTGGTGTACCCCGGCTCCTCCCGGCAATTTCAACGGATGCATCATCTGTAATGGAAATGTCAAGTATCCTGGCCGATCTCTTTATTATTATATTAAGTACAGAAGAATCATAATATTCAAGATGTGAATTAATCCCGAATCGGGAACGAAGGGGACTGGTAAGGAGTCCTGACCTGGTGGTTGCTCCAATCAGTGTGAAGGGATTCAGTTTCAACTGTACTGAACGGGCACCGGGACCTTTATCGATCATTATATCGATCCTGTAATCCTCCATGGCCGAATAAAGATATTCCTCAACAACCGGGCTTAATCTGTGTATTTCATCAATAAACAAAACATCCATCTCATCAAGGCCTGTCAGCAATCCTGCAAGATCTCCGGGTTTATCAAGAACCGGTCCGGAAGTTATTTTGATCTTGACATCCATCTCGCTGGCAATAATATTTGCAAGGGTTGTTTTACCTAATCCCGGAGGTCCGTGAAGCAGCACATGATCGAGAGCCTCCTGCCTCATGCTGGCAGCTTTGACAAATACCCTGAGATTTTCAACGGTTTTTAACTGCCCGCTGAAATCATCAAAATACAGAGGCCGCAGTTTTGTTTCCAGTTCTTTATCCGGATTTTCAATTATCTCCTTTCTTATATCAAACTCATCATCCATTATCACAGTCTTATGAAGGGATACTTCATTTTTAAATTCAACATCGTCTTATATATCAATCTTAATCAAATTTATCCGGTTACAAATCTAACCTATTTTTCCCGGTTCAATGAAAATCCTGATTGTTTATATTAATGCAAAACTCACTTGAGCTCTGTTTACTTATTGAATTTATCAACAGCATATTTTATTACATTTATTATTAATCAATTAAACAATATGGTATATATAGCCTGTTGATAGTGTTGATAAATTAATGGTCAATAAAATACTCACAGCTAATCAGACATCAGGCAGGAATTATCAACAATAAGCATTTTAGCCAATATGTTGTATTATAGTAATTTTAAAATA
>SLJO01000243.1 GCA_007135095.1 Bacteroidales bacterium
TCAAATATTTACTAAGGCATGTAATTCATATTCGGTATTTCACTCGTATGGATCCCCCTGGTTTGTTCATGTCTTTTTGTGTCACTCAGTGACATGGGGATTCATAAGAAAATATTTAGATTAAATCATTGGTCTTATGGATCTTACCATGATAATATTTTCATTTGTATTTTGTGAGGAGCAGGTCATTTGCCTGGCTCCATCTGCTCTATACTTTCTGAAAACCTGATATACCGGTTATACAAGGATTTATATTTTTTGGCAAATTGCGGTCTGGGATGAAATTCCTTTTCAAAACCACTACCCATTGCTTGCTGTGCCGTTTCGAAGCTGTCATGAATACCGGCTGCCACTGAAGCTGCCATAGCCGATCCAAGCGCACAGGTCTGCTCACTGCGCACAAGGCTTACTGGCATGTCCAGTACATCTGTCACTATCTGCATAACAAAATCAGATTTTTTGGCTACGCCTCCCAGTGCTATCACCCCGTCTATCCGAATGCCTTCATCACGAAAGCGGTCAACTATCCGCCTTGCACCAAAGGCTGTTGATTCCACCAGGGCACGGAAGATTGCAGGAGCATCAGTTCCAAGACCCAGCCCGCCGATTGCCCCTTTAAGCATCTGGTTGGCATCGGGGGTGCGGCGACCGTTCAGCCAGTCAATGGCCATGACCCCGGAGTTTTCAGGGTCAATATCCTCAGCTGCCTCTGAGAGCTGGGTGATCAAACTGTCGTGGATTGTTTCTGTAAGCTTTTCTATGTCTGTATGGTCCATTAAAGGTAAATCCCGGGATAGGTTCCTGAGCGGCCATAACAGCAGATCGCGAAACCACGCATATACATCGCCGAATGCTGACTGGCCGGCTTCCAGTCCGATCATTCCAGGTATGATTGAGCCATCAACCTGACCACATATGCCTTTTACAAGCTTATTGCCGAAGCCGGCAGCAGGAACAGTGATCATATCGCAGGTGGAAGTACCCATCACTTTGCTGAGGTAATAGGGTTTTATCTCTCCCCCGACGGCCCCCAGGTGGGCATCAAATGCACCGGCCCCGACTACTGTATCGCCGGGCAAACCCAGCCTTGATGCCCAACTGGTGCTTAATATCCCTATGGCAACATCACTTGTGTACGTATCTTTGTATAGTCGTTCACGCAGCCCTTTCAGCAAAGGATCCAGCTTAACAAGAAATTCTTCAGAGGGCAGGCCTCCCCAGTCAGTATGCCACATTGCCTTATGACCTGCAGCGCAACGGCTTCTTTTTATTTTGCTCACATCGGTAGTGCCCGAAAGCATCGCAGGGATCCAGTCACAGTGTTCCACCCATGAACAGGCAGCTTCCCTTATCTTTTCATCCTCTCTCAAAACATGAAGGACCTTGGCCCAGAACCACTCCGATGAATAAATCCCTCCTTCATACATGGTATAGTCCGTCCCATTCCAGTTTTTTGCCAGCCTGTTGATCTCTTCAGCCTCTTTTATAGCTGAGTGGTCTTTCCACAAAACAAACATAGCATTGGGGTTTTCCCGGAAAGCAGGCAGCAGGGAAAGTGGCGTGCCGGAACTATCCACTGCCACCGGAGTGGAGCCTGTTGTATCGACAGATATCGCCTTTATCCGGTTTCTGACTTTCTCCCCGGCTTCTTCAATTGCAGCAATGATTACCTGTTCCATTCCTTCAATATAATCAGACGGATGCTGCCTGAACACATTTTTTACAGGATCGCAATACTTTCCCCTTTTCCATCTTTTGTAAAAGGATTCAGCGGATCCGGCTTGCTCTCCGGTGTATGCATTTACAATCAGTGCCCTGACTGAATCAGTGCCAAAATCAAGCCCTATTACATATTTTTCCATATATATTGAATAAGTTGATAGCTGGAGAGGGTTTTAAACTGCCCGGACCGCCTTCCGGGCAATCAATTATCATGTTCCCGTTTTTGTCTCCATCAAATATACAAGACAATTTTTAAATGACACTTGGATTGTTTTACTGCCCGGTAAAATATTTATTCAGGCTGTGCATTTATGTCGGCCGACTGCGTAAAAATGTGATTGAAAACTAGTAACAGTGATGTAATGTGATGTAATTGTCAGGTTTATTAGTAATTTGCGATTTGAAGACTATCAAAATAGGGAAATATGATAATTCAATCACTTTAATATGAAAAAATCAGTTGCATTTTACTTACTGTTTTTCTGTTTTTTGGCGGAATTCACCTGGGCGCAAAAGCAAATACCTGTGAATTATTACAAACCCTACGAGTATAGTATCAATGCAAATCCAATTGTTGTAAAGGCATGGCTGGATTGCAGGGATTTGGGAAAAGATTTCGTGATTATGCTTGGCGAAGAAGAATTAGCCTATACCAGGACTGGGTCAGGAACAGTCGACCTGTTTTTGCCGCTGGTTGGAAATGCACGGGAAATGAGTTTCTATTGCCGCTCAGGGTCAAAAAGGCAATTAATTTCAAAGCAAAAATTTAACCCGCTTGTATCCCCCGAGTGGGGCCATTTCGGGAAAGGGATAATTCATATTATTCACTCTTCCCACCAGGATGTTGCATGGATGAATACACCGGACTCATGTCGCGAGGAACGGATTTATGACATAGTAATTCCTGCCCTGGATCTTATGGATAAGAATCCCGGTTTTAAATTTGATATGGAACAGACTCTTAACCTTATGGAGGTACTTGACGAAGTGCCCGCAGAAAAGGAACGGATTATAAGAGCATACAGAAACGGGCAGTTTACCTGGGGAGCCACATTTAACCAGCCTTATGAAGGACTGCAATCAGGCGAACAATTAATAAGGCAAACCTACCTGGGAAGGAAATGGATAAAAGACAATATCCCCGGCATGGATGCCATGGTTGCCTATAATATTGATGTCCCTGGCAGATCTCTTCAGTTTCCCCAGATTCTTGAAAAAGCCGGTATAAAATATTTGTTTATCAGTCGCATGAAGGAAGGTTTTTACAACTGGTTCAGCCCCGATGGTTCCAAAGTTCTCACCTTCAGTCCAGGCAATTATGGCTGGTCATGGTATGTATATAAGTACTTCGAAGAAGATGCAATTACGGCAATGCAGAAACTAAACAATGTTATGCTTAACCGCAACGATTATTATGCCAGCCGCAATATCCCTCCGCATTATGGCATTGCCATCATGGCTGATGCCGGGGGGCCCAGGGATTACAGCAGCATAATCAATGAGTGGAACGCGATTGCCAGGAATTCCGGAATGGAGATCCCCCTTGTAAAGCATTCCACTATTGAAGAATTCCTTGGACATATTGATGTGCCGGGCACTAAAATTGATTCAATCTATGGGGAGAGGCCGAATCTCTGGTTATATATCCATGGCCCAGCGCATTATCAGGCTGTTAAGGCACAAAAAGCCGGTGCAGTCAGTTTGCCGGCCGCCGAAACATTTAGTTCCATCAATGGCGTCGTAAGGGGAGATCTGTCAGGTTACCCCTCCGATGAATTTCACAACGGCTGGTATAAATTACTTTATCCTGATCACGGCTGGGGAGGTTACCATGGCGATATTACCGATAGCATATTCAGGGCCTCCCTGGAGGAAGGGAATGCAATCGGAGAACAAATCCTGAACGAATCACTGGCAGAACTTTCATCTCAGGTGAACCTTAAAAGTTCCAATAGCATTTTGGTGTTTAATGATCTGTCGTGGGAGAGGGATGGCATTGCCACCGTTGATATTTCCGGCAAGCAAGGGACTGACTGGATTGTTACTGATTCAGGCGGAGAAATGATCCCTTCTCAGGTAACGGTTGAAGGTGACAGAAAATCCCTTACTTTCCTGGCGGAAAGCATTCCCTCTGTAGGATATAAAACGTTTTATATGAAAAATGAGGCTAATATGCAACCGCTTGAGGTTAATGCAGGAAGCAATTTTTGTGAGAACCGGTTCTATTCCATGGAACTTGGTCCGGGCGGAATTAGCAGGCTGGTTGATAAAGAAACAGGAAAACACGTTTTTAACACTACCAGGTTTGCCGGTGGCGACCTGCTAAGCATGGGATACGATGGCCACGGTGCGGGAGAATTCGTTCAGGTCACACCGGTTAATATGCATAATTATCAGACATTGAGAATAGATACCCGGGGCAATGAGTTTGTATCCGTTAACAGGGGAAATTGGGAGTTAACAAAAAATGACCCCGTTTCTGCCACCTTTGAACGCATTTACCCGATGCGTAATTTTACCGTCGTTCAGACAATTACGATCTTTCATCAGATAAAAAAGATTGATTTTGAATATTACATACCAGATTGGCCGGGCGAACACAACCGGCAGCTAAGAGTCGCTTTCCCTTTAAATATGGATGATTCACAGATTACCTATGATGTGCCCATGGGCATTGTTAATGTGGGCAGTGACGAATTGGACTTTCCTCCGGGCGCCTGGGCATGGGGCGGAACTTACCGTCAGATGCCTGTAGAGATCAATCCAAGGGAGATTCAAAACTTTATTTCTGCAAGCAACCCAGACATGGGAGTCACCATATCAACCAACCTTGCGGTAGCTGACTGGATCGATCCTACCCGCGAATCGGCAGATTACACCGTGCTCCAAGGGGTTCTGATTTCCACACACAAGAGCTGCCACGGATTGGGAAACTGGTATCATCAAAAGGGAAGTCATCATTTCAAATTATCACTTACCTCACATCAGCCAGGGTGGAAAAATGGTTATCATTTCGGCGTGGAGGGAAACCATCCCCTCAGCTCTGTCCTGAAGGTCAATCCGCAGGAAGGCACACTTCCTGAGGAAATGAGCTTTGTTTCAGTATCCTCCCCGTTTGTCCGTATGACTGCATTAAAGAAAAGCGATGACAATAACAGTCTGATTATCCGCCTGGTTGAAATGCAGGGTATTGATGAAAAGTTCGACCTGAAGCTTTTTGTCCCGGCAAAAAGCCTTCTGAAAACAAATCTTATCGAAGAAGTGGAATATGACACAGGTCAGGGCGGAAATGTCTTTAACCTGAGAATTGGAAAGAATTCAATTGAAACTTTCAAACTTTCTGTTTTTTAAATATGTGTTCAGATTAATCACGCATGGCGGGTTCCATATGAATTTTACATCCAAAAACTATTGCAAAACAAGATAAAATAAGGCATGTGAAATCGACAAAGTCAACAAACCATAAGGGTTCCATGTGCTTGAAAATCTGAATATAAACTATATGTTAAATTTAGCCTTTGATTATTAGATTGATTAACCTATTTTGTACACATGAAACCCCATGTCACTGAGTGACACAAAAAGCAATGAATGTCACATCCAATTTGTAATCATAAAAGTTGGTTTTATAGCATGTGAGATCGACCGCAGGTCAATAAACCATGGGGGTTCCATAGATTGAAAAACAGATAAGTACGTTAACCATAATTTATTCACATGAAAAAACTGGTAATCCTGACATTTTTACTGATTAATTACACATCAGGGTCAATTGCACAGGTGGCCGATGGGGTGTTTAAGTGCAGTAACGAAACCTACAGCTTATTAAAGGAAGTTTCGCAGTCTGTAGCCTCGGGGGGCGTAATTTTATTGTCCAGAACTCAACATCAGGACCATGGATGGATTGATGAGGTGGAAAAAGCTGTTATTAAGCGCGATACGCTATGGTTGACCCCATATCTTGAGAGACTGGCTGAAGATCCGGGATTCAGTATGGATATTGAACATGTCACCATAATTAAAGAGTATCTGAACCGGTACCCTGAAAAAAAGGGTCAAATACAGAAAGGGCTGGATGAGGGCCGGATACTCATAGGGGCGACTTACACCCAGCCATATGAAGATATGTACAGCGGAGAGTCGCTGATCAGGCAGCTGTACCTTGGTAAAAAATGGCTGGCAGATAACTTTAACGGTTATGAATCGGACACCTATTACAATTCAGATGTGCCCGGACGTACCCTTCAGATATCTCAGATCCTGGCAAAAGCAGATGTTAATAATGTTTTTGCCAGCCGTCATGAAAAAGGAGTTTTTGACTGGTACAGCCCTGACGGCTCAAAAGTCACCATGTTCTCTTCGGGTCATTATATTGCATTCTACCATATCCTGGCTAAAGAGAACGAAGAAGCAATAGCCGAAATGGCGAAAGAAGTATTATTCTGGGGCGGTTATTACGATCATAGCTCAAAGGATGTAATCATTCCGGCCCACTTAAACTATGAACCAATATGGGACCAGAAACCCCTGGAAAATTGCGAGCCATTTATGAATCTCTGGAATAGTATAAGATTTATTGAAAATGAAAAGGGCGAGAGAGTAGAAGTCAGGTTGCCTCCTTTTAAATACGGCACCATGGATGGTTTTATCAATGCTATACGTGAGAATTCCTCAAACATCAGAGATATTTCCGGTGAGCGGCCGAATCTCTGGCTTTATATCCATGGCCCGACACACCACTCTGCCATTTCTGCCAGCCGTCAGGCTGACATACTTTTGCCCGACGCTGAGAAGTTTGCAGCTATCAATGCATTGGCTGAAGGGAATTTCAGGAACTATGACACTGACAAATTCAATCGGGCATGGGAGGCTAAGATTTATCCCGATCATGGCTGGGGAGGCAAGGGGGGTGATATCACCGACAGGCTTTTCCTGAGTAAATTCATCAGGGCCAGTAATGATGCAACGGCACTGCTGGAAGGGGCACTTCACCGGCTGGCATCAAAGATTGATTACCGGGGCAACGGGGTTCCCCTGGTAGTATTCAACGGTTTGAACTGGGATCGAACTGATCCGGTGACATTTAAATACTCTTTTGAAAAGGGGGAAGCATCCGGCCTTAAACTGGTTGATGCCGATGAAAGTCAGGTCATTACCCAGCTTAGCAGCAAGCGTTATTATGACGATGGTTCGCTGAGATCATGCACAGTATCATTTATCGCCACTGATGTCCCGTCGCTTGGCTACAGCACATATTACATACAGCCTTTAAAACAGGAGGAAGTGACAGAGGCACCTGCCTTCAATCCCGTTTTCGAAAACCGGTTCTTTTCTGTTCGTTTCGGAAAAGGAGGAATCGAAAAACTGTATGACAAAACTCTGGGGCAGGATGTAATTGATAATTCAAAATTCAACCTGGGCGAGGTTTTTACCATGCGGTCCGAAGGCACCGGGGCAGGCGAATTCTTCGACATTCAGCAGCCCTCGATGGAGGGGTTTGACAAAACAGGGAATTACGATACATCATGGGAA
>SLJO01000021.1 GCA_007135095.1 Bacteroidales bacterium
CCATTCCGAACAGAGAAGTTAAGCCCATTAGCGCCGATGGTACTGCGAAAGCGGGAGAGTAGGTCGTCGCCTTTCTTATAAAATTAATCCCGGACCCTGTTAATGGAATCCGGGATTTTTTGTTACAGATGATTCTATTCACTACTTTTAGGAAATTTTACACACGCTTTCTAGTATTACTTCGTTAATAGGTAATGGTTATCAAGCATTCAGTATTCAATTAGTTACCCAGGCAAGTTAATGAAACAATGAAATATTTTTTTCCGAATCCATTATCTCAGTTAAATCTGTTTACCTGCTTTGCCCTGCCAAATCCTGCCGGATATTTTCTGAACCCATCACTTCTGAAAATATTTTTGTTATTGGCAATGGTGGTTGTTACCACGGGCAAAACTGCTGCTGAAACGCCAGACGAAATGCAAATCATTCACGCATGGCAGCTTAGGGATCTTTATACCAGGAAGCAGAGTGTTGAAACAGACACAATGATTAATTCATTTCAGATCCATAATCCCGTGTTCCAAAGAAATATTTCTTCATCCTACCTTGGCAACCCCGGGCTGGCGGTAATGCCTGATTTTTTTCCCGACCGGGATCTCTACTCCGATTTTTTTTTCATTGATCATTTCAACATCTACCTCCATCAGCCGCAGGAAACAAAATACTACAATACCCGGCGGCCGTTCTCACTGATTGATTTTTCCACCGGAGGGCCACGTGGGAAAAACACCAAAATACTGGACATGCTGCATACACAAAATGTTAACCCTGACTTTAATGTTGGCTTCCGGTATTTTAATATCAATTCAGACGGTCAGTATCAGCATCAGGAGGCTGTTACAAATGCAATATCCTTGTTTTCCAGTTATGAACTGGATAATTATCAGTTCCATACCAACCTTAATTTTAATTCCGCCAGGGTTTTCGAGAACGGTGGACTGGCAGATGATTCCAGCCTTTATAACCGGGAATTTGACAGCGAAGATCATGTGGTCAGGTTGCAGAACGTCAGGAACGGGATCAGGAACAATAGTTTTTTTATAGCTCAATCCTGGCAGCCTTTTCTTTATTCCCTCAATGACACACTTCCTGAGACGGATAATTCATGGCTGCAGCGTTTTGAGATTTATCATGTGTTATTTTTTGATCAGTACAAGAGGACTTATGAGGATAATAATCCCCGACCGGATTTTTATTCCGAATTCCTGATAGACAACACCAACACTTTTGATTCATTGTATTACAGAAGCCTTACCAACAAGCTCATGCTGGAACTCCCTGAATTCTCCGGAAGACTTGTGAGTTTTGGTGCAAAAGCCGGCATAAAAAACGAATTAATTAAGGGGAGTTACAACATATTGCCGGATACCACCTTTATCTTCGCGCCCGGGGAGATTGAACCCATTGATTTTACAATAACTGACAGAAGACAGTCCAGCCGTGGCAGCAATGCATTAATTGCATCGGCCCGCGGTGGTCTCGGGGATGTTTTTGGAATCTGGGGTGAAGCCAGTTATTTTTTCCAGGGGTTTAAGTCAGGTGATTATGATTTCCAGGGAGGCATAGGTTTTGATTTTTTTGAGGGAAAAAACCGGTCGATTCTTGAGACCAGCATACAACAAAAAGAAGCAACTCCCTCGATGTTTCTCAAATCGTTTTCATCAAACCACTTTGCGTGGGAAAATGAGTTCAGGCGGATAGGGCAGAGCAGCTTAATAGGTTCGATCAGCATGCCGGAGAGAAACTTTACGGCTTCTGTAAACTTTAACCTCATCAATAATTATATCTATTTCGACCATACTGCAAATCCCAGGCAGTACAATGACATTATTCCTGTAGTAAGTGCATCTGCCAAAAAAGACTTCAGTCTCGGGCGGTTTCATTCCCGCAGTATAATTAATTATCAGATTTCCGGGAAACAGGACATCCTTCCTTTGCCTGATATCAGTGTATACCATTCAACCTGGTTTGAGCGGGAATTGATCGCCGGGATTCTGAATATGCAGATAGGCTTTGATGCATATTACTCAACAGCGTATTACGGTTATGCCTATCAACCGGCAATTTCTCAATTTTACCTGCAGAATGAAAGAAAACTTGGGAACTACCCTTATCTTGATGTTTTTATAAATTTTAAGCATAAGAGAACAAGATTTTTTTTCAAGGCTGAGCATCTGAATGCAGGATGGAGTGATCCCGAATATTTCACTGTTTTGCATTACCCCAGAAGCGAACTAATGTTTAAACTGGGCGTTTCCTGGTCTTTCTATAATTAAAAGATGCAATTTATTTAACTTTTTCTGTCATTGTTGCTGGTATGAAAAACCCCCTTCAGCCTTCGGCAGATAAAAAAACATGAAATTCCACATCCGGAGAATATTGCAAAAAAAGACAAAACACTGCATGTGAAATTGACGAAGTCAATAAAACATTTAGGTTCCATCCCTCAGATAAATTTACAACCGGCATGCCAGGGTAATAAGAGGAGAGCATTATCCCGATAACTTCTGGAAGAATTAACCGTATAAACTTTTGATATACCTGATGTTTTAGTTTCGAAGCACTAAGAAGGGCATATGACTTTTTTGTTTTTTTATGTGCATTTTTTTTAGTATATTCGTTAATGAATCAACTAATTTAAACTATGGAAAGAAGAAAAGGACAGCAAATTTCTTCTTTTCTGTTTCTGGTCTTTGCTTTTACTTTTGCCTGCACCGGTACAAAGGAAAACAAAGAAAAACAAGAGGAAGCCGAAATAATACCCCATTATATTGAAAGGGGCAGCATTACTGCTATCACTGATTACAATTCTACCAATTATTTTGTTTACAGAGGCGAGCCTATGGGATATCAGTACGAATTACTGAATCTTCTTGCCGAGCATCTGGGTTTGAATCTTGATGTAATAGTCAACAACGACCTTGATGAGAGTTTTGATTGCCTGATCAACGGGAGTTGTGACCTTCTTGCCAAGAATGTTACCGTTACCCGTGAGAGAAGCCATCTTGTCGATTTTACTGTCCCGCACAGCCAGACGCGCCAGGTGCTTATTCAGAGGAAGCCTGACAACTGGCAGCACATGACAGGAAGAGAACTGGATCTTCACCTGATACGTAATCCACTTGAACTTGGCGGCAAAACCGTTCATGTACAAAGGAATTCAGCCTACGCAGCACGCCTGAGAAACCTGATGGAGGAAATTGGTGATACCATTATCATAGTAGAAGTGGGAAATGTTGCCGAAAATCTCATCACCATGGTGGCTGAAGGTGAGATTTCCTACACAGTCAGTGACGAGCATATTGCCAGGGTCAATAATACCTATTTTGATAATATTGATATAGGAACAGCAATAAGCTTTCCGCAGAACCTTGCCTGGGCTGTTAGAAAGGGCGACACTCATTTGCGCGATTCAATTGACAAATTTCTCAGCAATTTTAAGTCTACCGTTGAATATCGACTTCTATATGCAAAGTATTTCCTGAACCAGCGTTCGGCCTGGATGGTCCAAAGCGACTTCTACGTGCTTACCAGCGGGAGGATTTCCCCTTATGACGATCTGATAAAAAAATACAGTGAAGAAATCGGCTGGGACTGGCGCCTGCTTGCTTCAATGATATATCAGGAATCCAATTTCAGGCACGATGTTGAGAGCTGGGCAGGTGCCGGGGGGTTGATGCAGCTTATGCCCGGTACAGCCCGTCAGTTTGGCGTCAGCGACATTGCCAATCCCGAAGAAAATATAAGAGCAGGAGTCCGTTATATCAAATGGCTGGATGAAATTCTCAGTGAGCGTATTCCTGTGATGGAGGAGAGGATAAAATTTATACTGGCTTCCTATAATGTAGGCCTTGGCCATGTGCTGGATGCCCGTGCTCTTGCCAGAAAATATGACAGGGATCCTGACCGGTGGACAGATAATGTTGATTATTTTATCTTAAACAAATCTGATCCTGAATACTTTCTGGATCCTGTTGTCAGGCATGGTTATGCCCGCGGCCAGGAGCCGTACAGTTATGTTGGGGAGATACTCAACCGTTACGAGCATTACAAGAACATTATTACCCATTAGATGCAGCCGGAGGGGCTGCAATTTCAATAAATTCCGACAATATCATTGCAGTGGCACCCCATATGTATTCATTTTCAATCAAATAGCCCGGTGCCTGAATGATCCTGTCCCGAACTTTCAATGCTTTTATTACTTTAATCTTATTTCCTGTTAATAGCTGCCTCAGTGGAACCAGAATAAGATAATCAACTTCCTTGTCATCTATCCTGAAATCAGGCTTTTTGTCGGTATATCCCACCACGGGTAATACTTCAATATTGCTAACCGGGATATACAGCGGCGTGAGGGTTCCAAGTATTTCGACATTCCGGGTATCTATCCCTGTCTCTTCGTGGGCTTCACGGAGTGCTGTATTTATTTGAGATTCATCACCTTTCTCAATTTTGCCGCCTGGAAGGCTGATCTGGCCGCCATGAGGGCCCGGGTATTCAGTTCTTTTAATAAGGAGGGTTGAAAGCTCGCCCTTATGCGGGAACAGGAGAATAAGGACGCCTGCCTTGCCTGGTTCACCGGATATATTTGCAGGTATATTGGTGTCAGGTGCCATTATGAACTGGGCCTTTTCACCCGGCAGTTTCTCTTTAAGCCTTTGACACAGTTCACTGATGATATGGCTGGTCATAAACAGGTTGAATTTTCGTGATTAACCAGCGAAGATAAATATTTTATCATGGATTTCACCTTTCAGAATAATCCGTCGGTATCATCAAACCCGTCGTCCCGTGATGCACCCTGTCTGTCCTGAAATCCCCTGAAACGATAAGTAAATGATAGAGTTATGATACGGGATTCCCGGTTGAACTGCCGGTGCTGGTAAAATTCCGGGCTCATCGTTTCAAGCGAAAACATTCTGGTATTGAATATATCACTGAAATTAAGGCTAACAGTTCCTTGCTGGTCAAGAATATTACGACGCAGTCCGATATTGAGTGCATAGACCGGTTCAATTTCCCCCTGGGGAATTATTCTCGGACCCTGGTAACGGCCCATAAGCTGGATATTGAAAAGACCCGGTATACGGAAATTGCTCAGCAAACTCAGTGACCAGCTGTAGTTTGAATTGCTGAACGGTTCGCCATTGTTCTCTCCTGTTATTGTAGAATTATAAAAGTTGCCGGTAAGGGTGGCATTCACATTATTTGAGAAATCAAAATAGTTAATTAGTTCGAACCCGGTAGAGTAATTTGTATGGGCATTAGTCCATGTGACCATTGAAGCCAGGTCTTCATGCAGGATAAAAATCCTTGTAAGTGCATTTTGGGTAGTCCTGTGAAACAGACTGCTGGTTATCATGTAATTGTCCCAGCTCCTGATATGGCTTAATTCGTAGTTGTCTGTTATGGACGGATCGAGATTCGGATTCCCGATCCGCAGGTTCATCAGGTCCTGTGCATTTATAAGGGGCATCAGGCTTCCTATTCCGGGCCTTCTTACGCGCCTGCTGTAATTTGCCTGTATGTCATGGTTTTCTCCTAATTCATAATTCATGAAAAAACTTGGGAAAAGTGAAAAATAGTTTTTCTCGTTTGATTCATCATTGCCGGGATGATATGATCTGGTATAGGTCTGCTCTGCCCTTAATCCTGCCTGGTAGCCCAGCCTGTTCCAGCTGTTGCTGAATATCAGGTAGCCGGCATATATCTGCTGGTTATATTCAAACCTGTCGGTAATAATATTATTCAGCACATAGTGTTGATTATCGAAATCAAACTCACTGAATATCTGTTCACGGTTATCATTTCTTATGGTACTTCTTAATCCCGCTTCAACCTCCATCGATTCGGAAAGGGGCATTTCGTAGTCAAGCTGGAAAAGGAATAACCGGTTGTCCAGGGGCCGTTCGTAGATCTGGTCAGACCGCCTGCCCGGATCTTCATTGAGATTGGGATCAAAAAGCCGCTGATCGAAGTATTCGATCCTGTCCTGATCGCCAAAGGCATATGACATTTGCATCATGAGATTGTTATCTGTTCCATTACCATTCCTGAAATAGCTTATTCCAAATTCGTAATCCGATCTGTACTGGTCCTCCGATAAATCTCTTACAAGGAGACTGTCAATTGTTCCCCCGGAGTTCATGTTCCTTAATTCGTACTGCCTGTTCCTGTCGCGTGAACGGAAATTGAGATTTGAATGCAGCCTCAGGTCCTGATCGTTCCCGAGATCAAATTCGACACCTGTGCGCAGTACATGAGACTGCCGGTAATTGGAGGTATTATAATTCTGGTCAAGCACCGGGGAAGCCGTTCCCGTGAAATTTTCCCGCAGGCTGATATTTTCTTCCCACAACTCACGGTACTGGTAGGCATAATTTGAGAAAAGGTGAATGCCGTTGTTATGGTAATTCATTGTTGTACCGCCGGTATATTTACTTCCTGTTGCAGTGGAGGTGTTTACCTGTCCGTTTAACCCTTGTAACCGTGACTCTTTAAGGTTTATATTGATAATTCCTCCCACTCCTTCGGCCTCGTATCGTGCCGAGGGATTTGTGATAAGTTCAACATCCTTTATAAGGCTGGCCGGATATTGTTCAAGAATGGATTCGGTATCATCACTTGAGAGGTTGGTCGGCCTTCCGTCTATATAGATAAGTATATTGCCGCTTCCTCTCAGCGATATATTCCCTTCTTCGTCAACCTGAACAGAAGGAAGGGTTTCCAGTACCTGGATAGCTGTGCCTCCTTCTGCAACTGGCATGTTTTCAACGTTGTATACCCTCCTGTCGACTTCGCTTCTGAAAAGCCTTGCTGCCGCCGTTATCTCCACCTCATCCAGCTCTTCGGTACCCCGGTTCAGACGGATAGCTCCCAGGTCAACCCTGTCGTCCATGGCATCCACCTTCATCCATAATTCCTCAAAGCCGACAAAAGTTACCCTCAGAAGATAGGATCCTGATGCTGTACTGATCTGAAATGATCCGTCAGAATCTGATACCGAACCGGCCACCAGACTGCTGTCGGCAGGCTGCAGCAGTGCTACCTGGGTAAATTCCAGTGGTTCAGCAGAGCTTTCCTCTGTCACTGTGCCGGTTATAATTGTTTGTCCCGGCATTCCCGATGTGCTCAGAATCAGGGTAATAGCAATAATATACGGATGTAGTTTTTGCATAGGTTGCGAAATTAGAATATATACATATATGTATA
>SLJO01000147.1 GCA_007135095.1 Bacteroidales bacterium
ATAAAAAATTACGGCATAATAAATTAATTTTGCCGATCGTTAATTAAGATAACCCGAAAACCCAATGGCTTTAAAATGCGGAATAATAGGACTTGCCAACTCCGGTAAGACAACACTGTTTAATTGCATGTCCAATACCCGTGCAGAATCGTCCTCTGCCGCTTTCAGTGCAACAAAATCAAATATGGGCATGGTGCATGTTCCCGACAGGCGGCTGTATGAACTTGCCAGGGTTCAGCCCACCCAAAAGATCGTACATACTACAGTTGAGTTTGTCGATATACCCGGACTCACCAGGGGCGCCGGCACAGGAGCGGGAGCAGGTAACAGGTTCCTGGCCGATATAAGGAATACAGATGCCCTGATACATGTGCTGCGTTGTTTCGATGACGCCGGCCTTCCCCATATAGACGGGTCGGTTAACCCTGTCAGGGACATGGAAACTGTTGATCTTGAACTGCAGGTCAGGGACCTTGAATCGGTCGAGAAAAAAATTGTGAAGACCGAAAAACTCCTGAAAACAGGCGACAAGCAGGCACGCAGGGTAATGGATGTTTTACTGAGGTACAAGCAGCACCTTGAATCCTTCCGGTCAGCCCGCTCGATTGAAATTGACGAGCCGGACAGGCAGCATGTTGCTGACCTGATGCTTCTTTCGGCCAAGCCTGTTATATATGTGTGCAATGTTGACGATGGCTCGGCCATACAGGGGAATGCCTGGTCATCAGAGGTGCACAAGGCCCTGGATGGTCAGCAGGCAGAGATATTAACAATTGCGGCAAGGGTGGAGGCTGAAATTGCCGAACTGGAAAATGAAGGAGACCGCCTGGCATTTCTTGAGGATGCCGGACTTGGGGAACCCGGGGTTAACAAGCTTATCAGGGCTGCCTACAACCTTCTCAGGCTTGAAACCTTCTTTACCGTTGGCCCAAAGGAAATAAGGGCGTGGACCATTACAAGGGGGATGACGGCCCCGCAGGCAGCCGGGGTTATCCACAGTGACCTGGAAAGAGGATTCATAAGGGCAGAGGTGATCAGGTATGAGGACCTGGTCAGCCTGGGCTCCGAATCTGCCTGCCGGGATAAGGGTAAGCTTTCGGTTGAGGGGAAGAATTATATTGTCAGGGATGGTGATACTGTAAATATCCGGTTCAACGTTTAATAAGCTTATCACTGGTTGCAAAACCACTTCCTGCATATGTCATTGCCAGCAAAATCAAGCCGTGCTAAAGGTAAGGCCCGGGCATTGAAAAAGTAAAATAAACAGATTGCAGGACTTTTTTTTTACCATTTTATATATAAATTTAGAGTATAAAAAGTTGTTTAATATGATATCTGAAACCCGCCAATATGGCGCATTACAGGTTTTTCTGCCGGTTATTTTCCTTCTCGGCGGAATCTTTCCCGCAAATGCTTTGAACATTAATGAGAGGCCCGGCGGAAGCCCCGACCTGGTAGTCGGGATCGTGGTCGAAAAGATGCGGTATGACTATCTTACCCGGATGTGGAACCAGTTTGGCGATAACGGCTTCAAACGGCTTATTTCCGAGGGAAGTTCATTCAACAACACAAGGTATGATTACCTGATCAACCAGTCCGCCGCCGGATACGCCACTATACTTACAGGGGCAAACCCTTCGGCTCACGGGGTTATTGCCGATATATGGTACAACAGGCTGGGAAATGAATTGCAGTCGAGCGTATTTGATGGTAATGTAATGGCTGTGGGGGGCTCGTTTAATAATGGCAGAAGGTCGCCGGCATCCATGCTTACCGCAACAATTGGTGATGAGCTCAGGATGGCCAATGACTTCAGGTCACGGGTATTTACCGTTTCATTGAACGATGCCGCCGCAATATTGTCAGGCGGGTTTTCTGCAAATGCCGCATGGTGGTTTGATCCGGTTAACGCCGAATGGATGAGCAGCACTTACTATATCGACTCGCTTCCCCCGTGGGTTGAGAAATTTAACCGGCAAAGACTGCCTGAAATATACCTCAACAGGACATGGGAGCCTGTTGCAGGCCATACCTCATATTTCAGCAAAAGCACTTTTCCCAACGAGCCCTTCCGTTATAACCTGAGCCGGATGAACCGGCGATCGGACGATTACTCCCTGATGAATGCAATTCCTTACGGTAATACATTTACAAAGGACTTTGCACTGAACCTGATTACCAATGAGGAGCTGGGGAAAAACGGGCATACTGATATGCTGGTAATAGGATTTTCTGCCACCGCTAAAATTGACGAACTCTACGGCACTTTCTCAAAGGAGATGCAGGATGCATACCTGAGGCTTGACCAGGACATTGCCCATTTGCTTGAATTCCTGGATGCCAGATTCGGCAAATCAGGGATCCTGGTTTTCCTGACCGCCGATCAGGCGGTTTCATATCCGGCTTCCTATAACAACTCTGCACGCATCCCGGGAGGCACATTCAGCCCTTCGCGTGCCATGTCCTTACTGCGCAGTTACCTGAATATAACCTATGGACCGGCAGACTGGGTCAGTTCCTATAATGCAGGCATGGTATACTTAAACCACAGCCAGATAGAAAGCAGCAATATATCCCTTGAGGATATACAGAACAGGTCATCCCGGTTTTTAAACCAGTTCAGGGGGGTTGCAGGAACATTTACCGAGGATGTTTTTCGCAGGAACTATTTTAATGATGGGATACCTGCAAAAATACAGGCTGGTTTTCATCCCAAGCGGTCGGGCGATATAATGGTTTATTTGCAGCAGGGGTGGCATGAGCAGGGATTTTCGGGCGACAGGCTAACACTTACCTCCTATGATCAGCATGTGCCCCTGGTATTTTACGGATGGAATGTAAGAAACGGGAATTATAACCACCCGGTTAGCGTTGCCGATATTGCCCCAACACTGTCAATGATGCTGAACATTCCCTTTCCGCAGTTCACAACCGGGAAACCGATAATGGAGATGGTAAGGTAGCAGCGCAGCGCCATATAGTGCCCCATTTACCAGCCCGGGATGAAGTTAAGTCCCAGTATGCCTCCCTGAATGCCGTCCCTGTGAAATGGAAATGCATAATAGGGTTCCAGTATCATGGCTCCGAAGAGATTCACCCTGAGTGACAGACCTGTGCTGAATACCGGGAACCTTACGTTATCAGAGGTGTCATTAATATCCAGGGTCGGCCTTGTACTGGCGGTCCATGCCACTCCTGCATCAAAAAACAAGGCAAGTTCGGTAAATAAAAATCCCGAGGGAATTACCGCCAGCTGCTCGGGCCCGGTAAAGGGAAGCCTTATTTCGAAATTTGCCACGGCCAGCCTGGTTCCCATAAGGTCATTAATGGTGAAGTCAGGATTGAGCATTGACTGCATCTGGTAGAACTGGTTTGAGGAATAGCCCCGGACAAATCCGAACCTGGGATCCCCCAGGTATAAAGGGTAAAACAGGTCATTTTCGGCCGTTGGGCCATAACGGCCACTGTGATAAAATCTGTATGCAAAGCTGAAGGGGTTCTGGAAATGATAACGCCGGTAATCGGCAAGGAACTGATAGAACTCAAGGCGGCCGAAATACTTGGTCCCCTGGATACGGTACCTGTGTCCCCTCATGGGCGAGGCCATTCCAAAATAGGAATTGTCTCCCACGTAAGCCACGTTGGTGCTTGTCAGGTTAAAACCATCAGGCGAATCGAGGTTCCTGTCAATTGACTGCCCGTAGGGAAAACCATTCAGGTAGTAATTATTATAGGCATCAATCCGGTAGTGGTAATAGGCCATGGATCCGCCAACCTCAATACGCCTGGACATGGAGATAGGGTAGTAGGCGAACAGGGATGCCTGTTCCTGGAAAATCCTTATGTTTACAAGCCTGTAGTTAAGCAGGTTGCCCTCGACCTCGTACTGAAGATAGGCCGTGCGGAAGGGGATATGCGACAGTGAGCCGCCCCACTTTATCCTTCTCTTCTGGTTAAGGTAGGTGCCCATACCTCCGAAATCATATATTTCACCGTTTACCGAAACAGCACCATAGAGGGTGTTATCGCCAAGAATGTCGCTGAACAGCATTTCCACGCCCCCCTGCATCCCGGTACCGTAAAAGGAGTTTATGGCAACCCCGACCCCGGTATTGCCAATATAATCCAGCTGAAATTGCGGCCTGTACTTTTGCACGGTGAACGAATCAGCCGGATATTTTATGTATTTTTCATTATCCGCCAGGTTCCTGTCGACAATATTAACAGCCACGCGCTGGAACGGGGGCAGTGTTGCCGCAAGCATATCAATTTTGCCCGGATCAACCAGCTCCTCGGTGAAATCCTCCGGCATGGCCGAGTAAACAATATAATTACCATTACTGTAATAGGAATAGGCAATCATGCCTGTTTCCCTTGCAATACTGATTGCCGGCGAGAGTGCTGTAATGCCGCTTATGCCTACAGGGTAGTTTGTTGCCCGGAATACCTCGCCGCTCTCTTTTTCATAGCGGTAAAGATTTCTGAATCCGTCGCTGTTTGATAGAAAGTAAATTGACTGTCCGTCGGCTGAAAATTCAGGGTTCACGTTATCGGCCCCGCGGAAGACCGGCAGCACACTTATTTCATTATTGTTTTGCGTGTCAATTATCCCCAGGTTCAGCTTAAAGCTTGTGCCCTGGCTTTCGTCGCCGGGTTGTTTTTTGTCAGTGGCAAAAACTATATAACGGCCATCGGGCGACCATGAAGGGTGGACATATGAGTACCAGTCATCTGTCAGCCGGGTTACTTCCCTGGAATCCATATCGTACAGGTACAGGTTGTTCTTTCCGCCCACAAGCCCGGTCATTACCATGGTTTTACCGTCGGGCGACCATGAGGGGTTGTTGAGAAAAGGTACCCCCGGTACCTTAATCTCCCTTGTCCTGCGGGGACGGTTCAAATCGGCAATCAGAATATGGCTTTCTCCTTTTGTGACGGCAACATATGCAAAATAGCGGCTGTCGGGCGACCATGTTCCCATTGATTCAAGAAAGTTATAGCCGTCTATATCGGTGTCGCGCGCGGAACTGGTCAGTGACCTTATTATCTTGCCGTCTGATGCCCTTGCAATAAACAGATCGAGTGTAAATACATTAAGTTCAGAGAAGAATGCCACATACTCAGCGTTTGGACTGATGGATGGAGAAACATTCATTCTCCCCGCAGTCTCATCAAAGAGAAGCTTGTTTCCCCTGATCAGGGTATCGGTATTTTCTATCAGTTCCTCATAATGCATCCTGAAGGAACTTTGCCAGACATCGGAAAAAGTTTCGGCATTCATGCTCAGTATATTCTGTATGGCCCGTTCATAGCCGAATTTTGCCGTTTCCTGGAACAATGGTGTAATAATTGTATCTCCCCAGGTCCTTGCCACGAATGCCCAGAATGCATGGCCCCAGCGATAGGGGAAATACTTCTGGGTGGTGGTCATATCACGCAGTGTGGGGAAATCGTCATTTTTTATGCCATCTCTCATCCACATTGCCGTGTGGGCGTCTACACTTCCTATGGACAGATATTCAGCCATGCCTTCAACCATCCACAGGGGAAGGTTCCGCATGGAATACATGTTTGTTGTATCACCCCTGAGGAGCTGGTTAAACTGGAAGGCATGCACAAGTTCGTGACCAAGGACATGATCTGTTTGTGCATTTGTTTCAAGAACCGGCATTACCACCCTGTTTTTAAGAGATTCGGTAACACCTCCCGTCCCGATTCCTATCATGCTGCTTACAGCCGTTGTTTGCTGAAAATCGGGATGGTTCTCGTAGATCAGGACCGGGTTTTGTTTTTTGATGGTATCATTCAGGGCCCTTGCGTGGCGGTAATACCATTTTTCACTCCAGTCGGCAATTCGCTGCAACACGGAATCGTCTTCAAAATAATGATATATCTCAAAGTTAGGGGTACTGTATACCTTGAAATCAAATGTCTTATACCCGGGTTTTGTACGGCCAAAGCCCTGGGCCATTATTTCTCCGCCAAGAATCAAAAAAGTAATTACCAGGATTATTCCGGGGAATTTCGCCTTTCCCCTTCCCGCAATCAAGTTCATTAAGTTCTTCATGTCCTGGAATGTTAATTAATTTTAGGTAAGATCGGTAAATATCTCGAATTATTTACTTCAGCCAGTAATTTAAATACCAAAATACATGCCAAATGTTTTGGCTTCTTATTTTACATGATAAATAAACAAATAAATGAATTGCTTTGTTTACCGGGCCCCGATAACGTGGCTGAAGAAAATGCCGGCCCGGGGCTCCCGGGACCGTGAAATGGTTTGCAGGGGCGGGGGCAGGAGAATTCACTTTCTTACAAATTCTATCTCCTTACCGGTTATGGGGGCCTTGACAATATGGAACGGACTGGTTAATGCCGTGGTCACCATTTCACCGGGTTCCGGGGAGGTGGCGACCACTATTGCTGTAAGCTGCCCGTCACATTTGGTCAGCCCCTGTATCTCTATACCGAATCCGCCGGATGGTTTGGTTCCCGTAAATGCTGCCAGGATTGTATGGCTGGTGAAGTCGACATCAGGAAGGGGCGGCAGGGTGCCGGTGTTATCGTGTACCTTTTCCCATAATTCCTCCCATTCATCGCGTGTTCTGATTGCAATATCCTTGCTTTCGTGAATTCCCGAATAATAACCTTTTGCCAGGGTGATCAGTGCAGCCTGAGGCATGCCTTCGGTGGCTGCTTCTTGTGAAGACCCGGTCCTTCCATGGTGGCAGGCATAAAGGAGCATTATGCCGCACAGGGGCAGCAATGAAATGAACAGGCGGCTGTTATTATTCAACTTCAAAGGTTTCTCCACTGTTCAGAAGGTCATCCACGCATTTGATTTTTGATGTTTCCCTGACCGATTCTATCTGTATCTCTACCATGTCGTCGTATGTTTCAAATTCTGCAGATCTTATAACGCCCAGGGCTACAGGCAGATCGGGAGGTCCCATTTTTCCGAGCATACGGTGGAGGCCGGGGTTCTTCTCATGCTGATCGTGTATGAGGATATCGTCAATTGTAACCCCGTTCAGTCCGACCACTACCCCCTGAAGCTTCGTGCCCTTAAGCTGTATGCCTTTTTCATTGTTTTTCCCGTAACACATGCGGTGCCCGTGTCGCAGATGCAGCTGATAATCATCCCTTACCTCCTTGTCGGTTATCTGCCGGTGGGTTTTATCGGCAAAAATTACGCAGTTCTGCAGTATCTCAACCACGGAGGTGCCGTCATGCCTGGCCGCTTCATGCATAACCTCGGTCATCATGCTTATGTTGTTGTCCAGGACCCTTGCGAAGAAAGTTCCCTGGGCTCCCAGTACCAGCCCTGCAGTGACAAAAGGATGTTCGATGGTGCCGTGCGGGGATGTTTTTGTTATGCTGCCTATTGGTGTAGTAGGAGAATATTGTCCTTTTGTCAGCCCGTAGATCTGGTTATTGAACAAAAGAATATTTACATCCAGGTTCCTTCTGATGATGTGGATAAAGTGGTTGCCGCCGATAGCCATCGAGTCACCGTCTCCCGTTGCTATCCACACACTCAGTCCGGGATTTGAGAGTTTCACGCCGGTTGCTATTGCTGCCGCCCTCCCGTGTATGCCGTGAATCCCGTAGGTGTTGACATAATAGGGGAAACGGGAGGAGCAACCGATGCCTGATACAAACATGAAGTTTTCCTTTTTGTAGCCAATTTTCGGAAAGACGTTCTCAACTGCCCTCAATATACCATGTGCCCCGCAACCCGGGCACCATTTTACCATCTGGTCGCTGACAAAATCCTTTTTTGTCAGTTCTTCCGGTGAAGCGGTTATACGGTTTGTTATCATGACTGAACCTCCCTGATTAGTTGATTGAATTTTTCGACAAGTTCCCCGGTGAAAAATGGCAGGCCCTGAATTTTATTGTATTGCAGGCAGGGTATTTCAGGAAACTCCGAGCGCAGATATTTGACAAACTGCCCGTTGTTAAGTTCACAGACAACGACTTTGCTGTAGCTGCCCAGTACATTTCTGGTATTACGCGGCAGGGGCATTATATGGTTGAAGTGGGCATGTCCGATCTTTTTGCCTTCCTTTTGCATTTCCCTGACGGCTGTCTTGACTGAGCCCTCGGTACCGCCCCAGCTTACCACAAGCAAGTCCCCGGTCGTGTCGCCGTGGATTTTCTGAAGAGGTATATGCTCTGCCACTTTTCTCACTTTTTCTTCTCTTATATTTACCATTGCCTGGTGGTTAATGGGATCGGTTGAAACAGCGCCATAGATGTCGGTTTTCTCGAGTCCCCCGATCCTGTGCCTCAGCCCCTCTGTCCCCGGTATAGCCCACTGCCTGACAAGTGTCTCAGGATCCCGTTTATAGGGCTTGTATGTGGCATCATTTGGTTGTGCCATGGGAGGCTTTATTTCCGGAAGTTCGGAAACCCTGGGTATCCGGAAAAGTTCGGAACCGTTTCCAAGGTACCCGTCGGTGAGTAAAATGACCGGGGTCATATGTTCCATACTCAGTTTCGCCGCCTCATATGCATAATAAAAACAGTTAGCCGGGGTTGATGCGGACATCACGATTACCGGGCACTCTCCGTTCCTGCCATACAAGGCCTGCAGGAGATCTGACTGTTCTGATTTTGTGGGCATGCCGGTAGAGGGGCCCGCCCTCTGCACATTTACTATGACAATGGGGAGCTCGGTCATTACCGCAAGCCCGATTGCTTCTGATTTGAGAGATAATCCCGGTCCGGAGGTGGTGGTCACCGCGAGGGATCCGGAGAAGCTGGCCCCGATTGCCGAACATATGCCTGCAATTTCGTCTTCAGCCTGAAAAACCTTTGCGCCCAGGCTTTTGTTATTTGTCATCTCCATCAGGATCTCAGTGGCGGGCGTTATGGGATAGGAACCCAGGAAAATGGGGCGGCCGGAACGTTCAGATGCTGCAAGCAATCCCCATGCCGTGGCAACATTCCCGGATATATTGCGGTATGTGCCTTTTTTCAGTGTAGCCGGCGGAACCTTGTAGGTCGGACCGATGGCCTCGATGGTCTCGGCGAAGTTATATCCGGCGGAAAGCACAATCTTGTTGATTTCCCTGACAGATGGATTGTTTTTGAATTTTCTCCCAAGGAATTTAAAAGTTGTTTCAATATCCTGGCCGAAAAGGAATATTACGATGCCCAGGGCAAACATGTTCCTGCTGCGGTCGGCACTTTTCCCGCTCAAATTACAGTGGGCAAGACTGCTGCGTGTAAATGAGCTTATCGGGGCAGGAATAACCTTGTAGGAATCAAGGCTTCCGTCTTCAAGCGGGTTGGACTGGTAGCCTGACTTCTCAAATGCCTTCTCATTGAATGCATCTGAATCAACAATAATGGTACCTCCGGGTTTGACCCATTTCAGGTTGGTTTTTAGTGAAGCCGGATTCATGGCAACCAGCACATCGCACAAATCGCCCGAAAAGAAAATCTTCTCTCTCCCTATCTGTACCTGGAACCCGGATACACCCGCCAGGGTGTTATGGGGTGCCCTTATTTCCGCAGGATAATCAGGAAACGTGAAAAGGTCATTGCCCAGCACTGCCGCTGTATCTGAAAAAAGGGTGCCGGCAAGCTGCATTCCGTCACCTGAATCGCCTACAAATTTTATGACAACCGATTCTCTTACTTTGCTTGTTTGCTCTTTGCTCATTAACCTGTAATTATGTTAAAAATAACTGGTGAGGTATGATAATGCCGGGAAAAAGTTATCTTAAACCCTGCTGTAAGGTTATACACGCTAATTATTTGTTTACAAATAGTTATATATGCATTGCAAAAATACTATTTTCTAAAGCAACCAGTTATGACATATGTTATTTTTTAACTTTTCAAAGATGTTTTACGCAGTTTCTGAATACATTTTCCGGATTTGACCTCATGGTTTTGACCATTGCAGGAAGCCCGTAAGTATAAGTCCGGGAGATCCCGCCAGGCGCATTAGGGAAGCTGACCCGGAGGAATCACGGGAAATGATCGGATGAATTGCTTTGTACCGGGAGTGATCAGGGTGATAAGGCGCCTGGAAAGGGTTACCTCCAGAGATCAACCCTTTTCAGGACAATTTGCTTTTTAAAGAATTTTTCCGCAATCTGCCCGAAGTAGTCGGTATAGTCTGAAACAAAGAACCTGTCTTCATTTCCAGGCGAATTGCTGATCAGCTTTTTCGATTCCAGTATGCCTCTCAGATGGCTGGCCACGATCATGGCAGAATCAACCACATTCACCTTGTAGTCAAAGTATTTTATTATCTGGTTCCTGATTATGGGGTAATGGGTACAGCCAAGTATCAGGGTTTCCGTCCCCTTTAGCCTGTCGTCAGACAGGTAGGTTCGTATAATTGCGTTGCTGACATCATCATCAACGAAGCCTTCTTCAATCATGGGTGCCAAAAGGGGTGTTGCCATGGAGGAAACCTTTGCGCCGGGAATCAGCCTTTGTATTTTTTCAGGGTATGCACCCGAGCTGATCGTGTTTTTTGTTCCGATAATTCCAAAGGATGAACCGGGATACTGTTGAGATATGCTGCTTACTACCGGATCTATTACATTTACCGGTATTGCATTTGACACAGTATACCTGCATAGCTCATCCCATATTGTGGCCGACACTGTGTTGCATGCGGCAAGAATGACCTTGCAGTCATGGCCCAGGAGAAAATCAGTTATTCTTTTACTGTAGTAAAGTATTGCTTCAGGCGATTTGTCACCGTATGGCAGGTGGGCTGTATCGCCAAAATAAACGATTGATTCCAATGGAAGCAGTTGCTTCACTGCCGAAGCCACGGTCAGTCCGCCGACCCCGGAATCAAAAATGCCAATCGGGCTTTTATTATCAGCCATGAGGTTATTGAATATTTTATTTGCCGTTCTCCTTAAAACAGAAAAAAACCACCGTGCAGTCTTACAGGTGGTTTATTCTTAAAATATCAGATAAGAATCCTTACAGGCCCATTTTTTCCCTTACAAACGGGAGAACATCTTCGCTGTCGTCGCTGAAATACAAAACTGAGTTGGCATCAAGGTCAAAAACATATATATATCCTCTTTCCCTTGCTACTTCCGAAATTGTCTTTTCGATCTTCTCAAAGATGGGTTGTATCAGTTCCATTTCTCTTCTTTGCAGGTCTTCCTGGGCACCCTGTGAGAATTCCTGTATCCTGCTCTGCAGCTCTGTTAATTCACGCTCACGAAGCTGCCTTACTGTATTGGTAAGAGTATCCTGACCTTCCAGGTAAGTTTGCAATTTATTCTGGTATTCCTTTTGCAATTTTTCAAGCTCTTCTGTCAGGCTTTGGGCTTCACGCTGCAGTTGCCTCTGTGCTGCTTCCCTTTCGGGCATCATACCCAGCAGTCGTGAGGAATTGATGTGCCCGAATTTCAACGTTTGCGCTGTTACAACCGGGCCTGCAATAAGAAGTGCAGAGATAAAAATCAGTTTTAATGCATTTTTCATTTTCAAAATTGGATTAATTGGATTTAAAATTTGGTGTTTGATCGGCCATAATTAATTTCTGTATCCCAGTATTTTCAGTATATCGTCACTCAAATCGTTCCGCGGATCGGTATAAAGCATTGTTGGTGAGTCGGCCGTATCAAAGATGACCGCGTAATTCCCATCGCCGGCGATTTTTTCCACCGCTGCGTATACACGATCCTGGATTGGCCTTATCAGTTCTTCCTGGGTTTTGAAAAGCTCTCCTGCCGGGCCAAAGTACTTTCTTTGAAGTTCGGCTGCCTCGGCCTCCGTTTTAACTATCTCTTCCTCCCTTTTCCGTTGCATTTCCTCGCTCATAAGCACCCTGTCCTGCTGGTAGCTGCGGTAGAGGGACTCCACATCCTGATATTTGGCTTCAATTTCCTTTTGCCATTCTTCCGACAGCTTGTCGAGCTGATCCTGTGCTGCAAGATATTCAGGAATATTGGTAAGGATATAATCTGAATCTACATATGCAAAACGCTGTGAAAAACCGGTTTGAGCAGAGGCAAACAGCAGCAGGGCAAACAGCAGGGCTGTCCGTACCGCACCCGGCAGGATGCCTGCACCCGGGTTTCCGGGCATGATCCTGTCATGCCCCGGGTTATTTATTATTAAACCATTTTTCGGCTTCATTGGTATAAAGTATAGTTAGTAAAGTGTTTAACAATATGTTACTGATTACTGGTCTCCGGACCAGTCCATGGATCCCGCATGCTTTATATTTGTCTTACGTCAGGTTCATGCCTTTTGGTTTCCTTTAAAATTGCTGGCCCAGGACAAAATGGAACTGACCTTTGTTTGCACCCGGCCGGCCCGGTATTTCATCGAAACCATAAGCCCAGTCTATGCCGAGTAGTCCGAACATCGGCAGGAATGCCCTCATTCCTATACCCGCTGATCTTTTGATGGCAAAGGGATTTAAACTGCTGAAATCATGCCATGCATTACCTGCTTCAACAAAAACCAGGGGATAAATAAAGGCGCTGGGATTGGTTGAAAGAGGATACCTGAGCTCCATGGTAAACTTGTTGTAAATATTTCCCGATTTATTGCCATTAACAATCGGAGTCAAAGAACCGTTTTCATATCCCCTCATGCCTATTGTCTCCCTTCCGTAAAGGTTATATCCCGACATTCCGTCTCCGCCAAGATCAAAACTTTCAAAAGGCGAGGGACCGATGTCGCTGTTAAAATATCCAAGGATCCCGAACTGTGCCGAAGTACTCAGTACCAAATTCCCTGCCAAACTTGTATACCAGTCGCCTCTAAATGTCCATTTATGGTATTCTATCCATTTATACTTCTCGGTTGCAGGCATTTGGGAAAAATCCCTGTCACTCAGCAGCGAGTAAGGCGGCGTGACCTGCAGGGTAAGGTTGAATGAATTGCCCCTCCTGGGATAAATGGGCGCGTCAACAGAGTTCCTGCCAAAACTGGTTCTCAGGCTTAAATTGTTGGATACCCCGTCCTGGAACATAAACTGGCCGAACCAGTCATTCAGGTTATAGTTCTGGAAGCTGATCTCGTTGTAGAGTGTAAAGAAATCATCCGGCCAGTTCAGCCTGCGGCCCATTCCAAGGGAGGCCCCCGATATCTTTATCGACGACCAGTCCTGCACATTTCTGTTGTACCTGTTGGTCTGTATGGTATGGAAAAGTGAAAAAGAGAGTGAATTCGGCTTTGTCCCGCCCAGGTAAGGCTCAATAAAGGTCATATTGTAAGCCTGGTAATAGCTTCCGTTTGACTGGGCACGCAGGCTCAGCGTCTGTCCGTCGCCCGTGGGTAAAGGCCTCCAGGCATCCCTGTTGAAAATGTTACTGGTGGAAAAGTTGGAAAACCTTACGCCAAGTGTCCCTATCAGCATGCCGGCGCCCCATCCTCCCGATATCTCAAGCTGGTCGGTGGCCTTTTCTTCAACAATATACTCAATATCGACAGTACCATCGGCCGGATTGGGTATGGGGTTTATGCCAAGTGCTTCCTGGTCAAAGTGCCCCAGGTTGGCCAGCTCCCTTTGCGAACGTATCAGGTTGGTCTTGCTGAATAGCTGGCCCGGCTTTGTTCTCAGCTCCCTGCGGATAACCCGCTCGTTTGTTTTTGTGTTACCGGTAATAAGGACCCTGTTAATTCTTGCCTGGTCTCCTTCGCGGATTCTCATTTCCAAATCGATCGAATCATTTTCCACGCTCGTTTCTACGGCGTTCACGCTAAAGAAAAGGTATCCGTCATCCAGGTAAAGGGAGCTTACTGCATCATCAGCCAGCCTCAGCCTCATTTCGAGCTTGGTCTGATCGTATATCTCCCCCTTTTCTATATTCAGTACCGCAGCAAGATATTCGGAAGGGTACTTGGTATTGCCCACCCAGGTGATATTCCTGAAATAATATTGAGTCCCCTCGTTTATCCCGATGGCGATGTTGATGCGGTCATCCTCTATATGGTATATGGTGTCGTATTCAATTGTGGCATCACGGAAACCATGCTCATTATAAAACATGATAATGCTCGCCTTGTCTTCACGGAAATCAGCACCCACATATTTAGATGATTTGAATATGTTTCTCAGGCCTCTCTCCTTGGTGTTGCTCATTACCCTCCTCAGGCGCCTGTCGGTGAAATTTTCATTGCCTTCAAAGTAGATATTGGCAATACGCACCCTTTCATTTTTATCTATATCAATTGTCAGATTTACCCGGTTGGGCAGGGAAGGGTCATCTTCCATCCGGATGTCCACACTGGTATTGAAAAAACCCTTTTCAACAAAATATCTGCGGATGATGTCTTTGCTGTTGTTGATGGTGTTTTCCGAAATAGTGCTGCCGCTGCGGAGTCTTAGTTTTTCTTCAATATCCCTTAATTCTGACCTTTTGACGCCCCCGATATTCAATACCGACAACCTTGGCGGTTCCTGGAGCCAGATTTCAAGGTCGATTTCCGTTCCTTCGATCCGGGTGGCTGTAATCTTGACATCAGAAAACAGGCCATGGCCCCATAGTTTTTCGATGGCCTGTGTGATATCATCTCCCGGAACGGTAATCCTTCTCCCGGGCTCAAGTCCGGCCAGCCCCCTTATTGCAAATGGCTCAATATTATCACTGCCTGTAACGGCTACCTCCCCGATAACGTATTCCCTGGGACGGGAATAATCAATAACGGGCAGTGAAGCAGGGCCTGTCTGCGCCAGGTTGTCCGGAACGATGTAAAACAGCAGGATAATCAGGCTGAAAATATACGTTGCAAATTTATTATACATAATCTTTAATCACAGTTTAATTGTTCACTTGTTTTCCCAAACCGTCTTTCCCTTTTCTGAAATTCAATTATGGCTGTGTATAAATGCTCCTTTCTGAAATCAGGCCAGAGAGCTGGTGAAAAATACAATTCGGTATAGGCGATCTGCCAGAGCAGGAAATTGCTGATCCTGTATTCTCCGCTTGTCCTGATCAGCAACTCCGGATCAGGGATATGCCTGGTAACCAGATATTCTGAAAATGCAGCTTCATCAATCGCATCCTTTTTTATTTTTCCCTCAGCAACATCTTCAGCGATCCGCCTGGCTGCATCGGCAATTTCCCACCTTGCTCCGTAGCTCAATGCTATAACAAGCGTAAGCCCTTTGTTGCTGCCAGTAATGTCAACCACTTCATTAAGTTTATTCCTGATATGGTCAGGAAGGCTCTGCATATCGCCAATAATCAATAAACGGACATTATTTTTAATTAGTGTTTCAGTTTCTGAATTAATGGTTGAAATCATCAGGCTCATAAGGCTGTTTATTTCCTCCTTCGGCCTGCACCAGTTTTCCTTTGAGAAAGCGAACAGGGTGAGATATTTGATCCCCAGCTCACCGGCCCCTTCAACAGTTTCCCGGACAGCGGTAATGCCATTCTGGTGCCCAAATATGCGATGCGACCCTCTTTCCCTGGCCCAGCGCCCGTTACCGTCCATTATTATGGCTACATGGTTGGGCAATTTAGACCTGTCTATTTGATCTTTTAATTCAGTCATAAAAAATGATGATCGTTAATTCCAGTAAACAGGACAGTCTCCCCTGCGTTCAAACGGTTTTATTGTTAAAAAAAACCCCGCCAAAGATACCCAATCATTATTATGAACCAAAGAAGGAGAATTAAATTGCCCGAAACTTTTCACCCCGTCGATATTGTCCGTAAAACTCTTTTTCAAAATCCATTCCATTCCCAGTGTCACTTTTCTGCTGATGCCATATTTAACGCCTGCTCCAAAGGGAAGGTTCAAAAAACTCAGGTTTCGGTCAGAGGGATGCTGAATGATTGTATAAGCTAATCCTGCTGTAACATAGGTGCTTAAGGGGTTATTGAATATGGTCGCACGGAATGGCTGAAAATTGAATTCTCCCTGGAGTGAAAAATCATAAAAATTGTTAACCAGTGAAGCGTTCCTGGTTTGGTGCAGGATATTTTCAAAATCAAGGTCATCACCCCTAATCTGCCCGTAACTGAAGTTTGTCCTTAATGAATAATGATCATTGAAGGCGTACTTTATTATTCCTCCGGCTGCGGGTGATACACTGTAAAAGTGCCGGGAAGTATTTATATTGCCAAGGTAGTAAGAGGTGCCGGCAAAAATTCCGACATCAAGGTCATCGGCCGTCCAGGCCTGGTTTATGAAAATAAACAGAAAAAAAAATACGGTTCCGGTTTTCATCTTTTACTATTAGTACCATGCCTCTGCAGGCCTGGAATGATCAATCAAGGCTCAGGCTGGGCAGCCTGAACACCATCTGTACCGAGGTCAGGTAATAAACATCATTAGAGGTGGAAATATCATTGGTAAAACCATCAAGAAAATCATTGAATGCATACCGGCCGCCAAATTCAATTCCTAAATCTGTATTGTTGCTCAACCCTATTTTTAACCCCATCCCTGCAGGGATAACCATTGTGACCAGCCCGTGGCTTATGTTATCCCTTTTCTGCCTGGCCGCAAGGTTCTCATTCGGAAAAACATGGTAAAAAGCGGCACCGGCACCAGTGAAAATATAAGCCGAAAACTCCGAATAGTTTCTGACCATCCCTCTGCGGTCTACCCCGCTGCCGATGCGAAAATCCTTTATGGGATAAAATTCCAGCCTGGCCGAAGGTTCAAGCAATACAGTGCTGAAACTGTATCCCCTGTGTTCGTTTTTCCCGCCCTGGTCACTCCCGCTTAACCATCCCATGGCCAGGCCTGCGTTAAAAGCCAGGAAATTACCAGGGAAGTACCTCATCCCGCCAATTATCACCGGGCGGGTCATGGCGATGTCAAGATCCCTGATCCCGTAAATGGTATTTTCGGCTGCCGAGCCTCCTATATCACCGAAATAATTTGAAAGAGCTATCCCACCGTAAACCTGGTAAGGAGTGCTCCTCCAGTTCTGGGCCTGCAGCTGCATTGAAAAAACCAGACATAACAGAAAAGAACATAGTGCTTTTGTCCGCATCTTTTATTTTTTTGGAGTCACAAATTTAAAGAAAATTAAAGCATAATAGCAAATATTATACTATCAGTGAATGAACTTGTTACAAAAAACAACTATAATTTTTAATTTCTTTTATCGGCACCCCACATCAGCTTATTGCGAAGCGTGGTGTAGAAATCATGGTATTTCAGCCTTACCAGTGATATATCAAATTCCGATCTTTTAAGTACGATTTCTTCATCTGCAGATAGCACAGCTGACCGGTAATCCATTGACAGCAGGAATTCACTGTTCCTGCTGTTAACACTGAGCCTTATGATATTGTTGTCTGGAATTACTATGGGCCTGACCGTCAGATTGTGGGGTGCTATCGGAGAAATAATGAATCCTTTTGTATCGGTGGTCAGAAGCGGGCCTCCGACACTCAGCGAGTAGGCCGTAGACCCGGTAGGGGTTGAAACAATTAGTCCGTCGGCCCAGTATGCATTCAGGAAGTGGTTGTTTAACCAGACCTGGATGGTGATCATTGCCGAATCTTTCTTCTGGAGGGTAAATTCGTTCATGGCATACCTGAAATCGCCGAACAGTCCGCCACCGGGTGATTCCAGTTTCAGCAGGCTCCTTTTTTCAATACTGTATTTCCCGGTAATCAGCGCATCAATTGCCATATCAATATCCTCCCTGGAAATGCTTGCCAGAAAACCCAGTCTGCCGCTGTTGATGCCTACCACCGGAATGCCTGAGTCCCTGACGATAGTTGCGGTTTCCAGCATTGTCCCGTCTCCGCCTATGGATAAAACAAAGTCGCTTGATTTGTCTATGTCGTGGTGCGAATGGAAATGATTGCCCGCCTGGGGATCCAGGCCTGCCTGGTTTCGCATGAAATCATGAAAAGGGCCGTAAATGCTGAGCTTAATATTATTTTGCCTGAGGCGTTCGAAGAGTTTTTCGGCAAATGGAATAAACTGCTTCCCGAATTGCCTGCCATAAACAGCGATGTGCATTCTAATTAAATTTATTCGGAAAAATGAATTAAAGGTATGCAAATTTCCCTGCCCGTCTTATGTAAGCAGGACTTTCTCCGGCTAAACATCAAGATATCGCATAAACTGGTCGTACCTGTTCTGGTAAAAACTGCTGAGGTTCTCATCATTCATAAATGAGGCTTTAATATTGTAGTTATAGCGGTCAAAAGTCTTTAAAATTGAGGCAAGGTCCTGGCTGTTTATTTTGATTGTCACTTCAATCCGGTTAGCATCATCGGCATTTGTGATATAAAGGCTGAGTATTTTTGAATTGTTGCTTTCCACTATCTGGGCTATCTGGCTGAGGGAATAATCATGCTGGCTCATCTCGAGCACCAGTATGCCTCCCTGCTCGCTAATCGCTGTCAGACCGGCAAACAGGGCCAGCAGGTCAGATTGTCCGATCACCCCCTGAAAATTCTTTTCTTCGTCCAGGACGGGTATGACAGTCAGTTTCAGCCGTGAGGCAATTTCTATCACCTCGTAGATATGCTGCCCGTCAAATACGAATGGACTGAACAGAGAAAGCTTGTAGTTGCCGATAGGCTCATCCATCATTCCCAGGTCGTAAATGTCGGTATCAGAAATCAGTCCGAGAAACTCCCTGTTATTCACCACAGGCAGATGAGAAACCCGGAAAATTTCCATCCAGCTCAATGCCCTGGCTCCGGTATCGGAGGTCTTTAAGGCTGGAATTGTATCTGACAAAAGGTCTTTTGCAAGCATATCGTATTTTATATTCTTAAATAGTTGCTATTTTTGTATTCTGTCCATAAAGACAACAAACAACATGCCATGACCAGATTAAGTGTAAATATAAACAAAATTGCCACACTCAGAAATGCCCGGGGAGGAAATATCCCGGATGTGCTGAAAGCCGCGTCAGACTGCCAGAGATTCGGGGCGGAAGGGATAACCGTGCATCCCCGGCCGGATGAAAGACACATAAGTTACCAGGATGTACGGGATATCAAAAAAATTGTTAAAACTGAGTTCAATATCGAAGGGTACCCTTCGCCCTCCTTCAGGGAGCTGGTATTATCGGTGCTGCCCGATCAGGTGACCCTTGTTCCTGATCCCCCGGGGGCAATCACTTCAGACCGGGGATGGGATACGGTCTCTGAACAGTCATTCCTTGCCGAAATGGTGTCCCTGTTCCAGTCGCACGGAATACGCACATCCCTTTTTACCGGCACCGAACTAAAGCATATTGAGCATGCCAGAATGACGGGGACTGACCGGATAGAACTTTATACAGAACCCTATGCTGCGCTTTACCCGGTAAACAGGGAAGAGGCAATTGCCCCGTTCGTGCAGGCAGCTGTTCTGGCAGGCGAGCTTGGAATCGGTCTGAATGCCGGCCATGACCTTAACCTTGATAATCTCCGCTATTTTGCCGTGAACGTGCCGGGACTGCTTGAAGTTTCCATAGGCCATGCCCTGATTTCCGATGCCTTGTATTACGGTCTTGAGAACAGCATCCAGATGTACCTGGGGCAGCTGGAGCAAACCGGTAAAATCAAAGAAAGTAAATAATAAAAATGGCCGCATGGAGTTGTTCTACAGGAAATCAGGCTCGGGAAAACCTTTAGTGATCCTGCACGGCCTGTATGGGTCGTCCGATAACTGGATGAGCATTGCCAGGAAACTGGCAGGAAATTTTGAAGTCTATCTTGTTGATCTGCGCAATCACGGCAAATCCCCTCATGATGACCGGCATGATTACGAATCCATGCGTGATGACCTCCTTGATTTCATGGATCAGGAACAGCTTGAAACTGCCGTTATTGCCGGCCATTCTATGGGCGGCAAGGCTGCCATGTGTTTTGCCAGGCACCATGTGGCCCGCATTGAGCGCCTTATCATCGTTGATATTGCTCCAAAATCATACAAAAGCACGTACCGGGGCCAGTCACCGAATCATTTTGACATCCTTAAAGCAATGCAGGATATTGATTTTTCAGATGTTTCCAGCCGCAGGGATGTTGACCGCCTGCTGGCGCCCACCATCAAACAGCCGAGGATCAGGGCTTTTTTGCTGAAAAACCTTGAAAAGGGTGATGATAACAAATATTCCTGGTCGCTGAATCTCGGTGTGCTGTTAAGGGAGCTTGACAATATTATGGACGGTATAAATGAAAAATGTTTTGACCCTGAGTCTCCTGTAAATGAGTTTCCGGTTTTATTTATCAGGGGTGAAAACTCACCCTATATCCTTGATGAGGATATGAATTTCATACGGAAGATATTTCCGCTTGCAACGCTGGAAACCATTCCTGATGCCGGCCACTGGTTACATGCAGAGCAGCCCGAAGCATTTACCGGGCTGGTGCGAAAATTCGCTTCAGGGGCAAACGGGGGATGAAAGGGTTTTTATTACCGGGCCATCTACATGGAAATTCTGGTTTTTAATCAATTGTATGAGTGAACTGTATCCTTTGAAATTTAAACCCATACCCCGTGAAATGATATGGGGGGGCGACAATCTGCGTAAAAAGTTCAATAAGGATTTCCCTGAAGACACACCTGTGGGTGAAAGCTGGGAGATATCTTCATATCCGGGTTATTTGTCAGTGGTCGGTAACGGGAAATTGCAGATGAATAATATTGAAGAGCTTATCGAGGTTTATATGGGTGACCTGGTGGGTGAAAAAATCTTCAGCCGGTTCGGACTGGAGTTCCCCCTGCTTATTAAGCTGATTGATGCCAGTGAAGTGCTGTCTGTGCAGGTTCATCCCGATGATGAAATAGCCGCCCTTCGTCATAATTCAAGGGGAAAAACAGAAATGTGGTATGTTCTTGATGCTGAGCCGGGTGCCGAACTGATATCGGGATTCAACCAGAAGGTCACTCCGGGCATGTTCCGCGAGAAGCTTAAAAGCGGCCGGCTGGCCGATATTCTTAATGTGGAAAAAGTCACAGCTGGGGATGTCTTCTTTATGCCTGCAGGAAGAGTTCATGCTATTGGAAAAGGCATTATCCTTGCCGAGATCCAGCAGACATCTGATATCACTTACCGGATTCATGACTGGGAAAGACGGGATTCCCGGGGAAATTACAGGCAGCTTCATACTGATCTTGCCATGGACGCCATTGATTTTAATTATTATGATAATTACAGGACGGTAGTTGACCCAGAACCCAATACTCCGGTATTACTGGCAGACTGTCAGTATTTCACCACGAACCTGCTGGAATTTGACGGAATTGTTAAACGGGATTACAGCCTTATCGATTCCTTTGTGGTTTACATATGTACAAAAGGTGAATTCTCGATGGAATGGGGCAATGGAAAGGTGACGGTAAAAAAAGGAGAGACCATACTGATTCCTGCGATAGTTGATCAGGTAAGTCTTTCATGCAATGTGGCTTCCGGATTGCTTGAAATATATGTCAAATGATCAATGCAGCCACTAAACCCAGGCAATTATGATAATCAAAAGTGCTGAATTCGTGAAAAGCTCGGCAAGGGCAGATCAGTGCCCGCCGCCCGATTTCCCCGAGTATGCCTTCATTGGCCGGTCCAATGTCGGGAAGTCCTCTGTGATTAACATGCTTGCCGGAAACCGGAAACTTGCCAAGACCTCTTCCACGCCCGGTAAAACAAGGCTTATCAATCACTTTCTTATAAATAACAAGTGGTATCTTGTAGACCTTCCCGGGTTCGGCTATGCTAAAGCCTCCAAAACACTAAGGAAAGATTTCAGTATTTTGATCAGTAAATACATAGAGAACAGGCAAACCCTTGTATGCCTGTTCATGCTGGTTGACTCAAGGCACCCCCCCCTTGATTCGGATCTGGCATTTATCCGGTGGCTGGGAGAGAACCAGGTGCCTTTCGTGCTTCTGTTTACCAAATGCGATAAATTATCATCAGGAAAGCTGGACAAAAACCTTAGCCTTTACCTGAAAACCCTTAGGGCGGAATGGGAAACCATGCCTGAGTATATCCTGACATCAGCCGTGAAGCAAACCGGGAAGGAAGAAATACTCAGTTTTATAGATGAGACAAATGCAAACCTGTGATCTTTTTATTATGCCCTCTTTATTTGTGTGTTTATTTATTGCCAGTTTCCTCTATTAATAATTACTTTTGCAACCTTCAGTAAACAAAATAACCTAAACTTTAAAGTATATGCCCGACAAAGCCCCGATCAAATTCTTTTCCGGTAAGGAATCCAGGTATCTTGCCGAAAAAATTACAAGAAGTTATGGAGTGGAACTTGGAAAGTCCTCCATCATACAGTTCAGCGACGGAGAGTTTCAGCCATGCCTGGAGGAATCAGTGCGAGGATCCGTGGTATTCATTATTCAATCAACTTTTCCTCCTTCTGACAATCTTTTCGAGCTTTTGCTCATGATTGACGCTGCCAAGCGTGCTTCTGCCTATAAGGTAGTTGCCGTAATACCCTACCTTGGCCTGGCCAGGCAGGACAGGAAGGACCGCCCCAGGGTTTCAATCGGGGCAAAACTGGTTGCAGACCTTCTCTCAAGCGCAGGAGTGTCAAGGGTGATGACCATGGATCTGCATGCTGACCAGATCCAGGGTTTCTTCGATGTACCGGTTGACCATCTCTATGCATCGTCGATCTTTGTTCCCTATATTAAAGATATGGGACTTGATAACCTGGTTATTGCCGCTCCCGATATGGGAGGGACAAAACGTGCAAATGCCTATTCCCGTTTTCTCAATTCAGAAATGGTTATATGCTACAAGCTCAGGAAAAAAGCAAATTATGTTGACGAGATTACCATTATAGGCGATGTAAGCGGTAAGAATGTCGTCATTGTAGACGACATGATCGATACTGCCGGAACAATTCTTCTTGCTGCTGACCTGATGATGCAGTCGGGCGCAAAATCGGTGCGCGCTGTGGCAACCCATCCGGTCCTTTCGGGTCAGTCGCTGGAAAGGATTGAAAAGTCTGCCATAAGTGAGATTGTGGTTACAGATACCATTCCGCATAAATATGATTCCGGCAAGATAACAGTGCTTTCAGTTGCCGATTTGTTCGCAACCGTTATTGATAAAGTCTATAATTATCAATCGATCAGTTCCACGTTTATTGTTTAAAGTTTAGTATATTTGCACCTCGAAAAATAAACATGCAATGGTGTGA
>SLJO01000163.1 GCA_007135095.1 Bacteroidales bacterium
CCGAATATGAATTACATGCCTTAGTAAATATTTGAATATAAATTTGATAACAATAGTTTGTTCGTATGAAAACAGTTTCTTTTACAGCAATAGCTCTTGGAGCTTTTCAACTGGCAGGCTGCACTTTTAAGCAGGCAGAAGAACCCAGACGCCCGAACATTTTATTTGCAATAAGTGATGACCAGTCTTTTCCGCATACCAGTTTTGCAGGCAGCAGCCTTGTTAACACGCCTGCCTTTGACCGTATAGCAAAAGAGGGTGTTTATTTCACCAGTGCAATCGCCTCCTCGCCGGGGTGTGCTCCCTCGCGCAGCGCCATTGTAACTGGCCGCCACCACTGGCAAAACGAAGAGTCAGGGCAGCATGGTGCATCGTGGATGAAAAAACATGTGCCTTTTATTGATCTGCTTGATCAAAACGGCTATGTTACCGGTCTCACAGGTAAAGGGGTTGCCCCGTTCAGGTACGCTGAAAATGAAACCGATACATTCCGCCGCGCTACTAATGCAGGGGGTATAGCCCACAGTAATATAAACTATAATCCCGGCTCACCTGATGATGAACGTCCGGCCGCCGGGGTAAGCACCATAAATTATTTTGAGAATTTCAGGTACTTCATGGAAAATGTACGCGGTGATGAACCTTTCTTTTTCTGGTATGGAGGTTTTGAACCGCACCGCGGATATGAGCAGGATTCATGGAAACGAAGCGGCAAAAGCCTGGAAGATGCTGAAGTACCCGGGTTTTTCCCCGACAATGACATCATCCGTGGAGACCTGCTTGACTATGCAGTCGAAATAGAATGGTTTGACCAGCATCTTCAGCGGATGCTTTCTTACCTGGAAGAAACCGGTGAGCTTGACAACACAATCATCATTGTGACATCCGATAACGGCATGCCATTTCCCCGCGCCAAGGCCAACTGTTATGAATATGGAATCCATGTACCGTTTGCAATCCGCTACCCGGCTGAATTCCCGGGCAACAGGATCGTGGATGATCCCATAAGCTTTATCGACCTTGCCCCTACGATCCTGGAGCTAACAAGCACCAGCCCTGAAGGAATGCTGCCAATTTCGGGGAAAAGCCTTGTACATATTCTTAAATCCAGGGAACAGGGTTTTGTAGACGACTCAAGAAAATATGCTTTTTCCGGCCGCGAGCGCCACTCATCATCACGATATCTCAACCGTGGCTATCCGCAAAGAGCCATACGCAGCAGTGATTTTCTGCTGATATGGAATATGAAACCTCAGCGCTGGCCTGCCGGTGCCCCTCAACGAATAAAGCCGGAAACAGATGATGAACTTCTTCCTATATACGGCATTGACGAATACGGGGTGCATCATTCCGACTGGGCTTTTACCGATATTGACGCAGCCCCTTCGAAATCATTTATTATAGAAAACCATACGGATGAAAACATAAGGCCTTATTTCGATCTGGCGGTTGCCAGACGACCTGAATTTGAACTTTTCAACGTAAAAGACGATCCATATAACCTTAACAGTCTCTCCGGAAACCCTGATTACCTGGAAATTGAAAAAGAATTGAAAGAGGCGTTGATCAGGGAACTGAATAAATCGGAAGATCCACGGATTGCAGGACCCGATAAGGAAATCTTTGATACATACCCCCGCTACATGCACATGCGCGAGTTTCCGGAACCTGACCGGTTCTGACCTCAACAACTCCGCTTTTATATTGCCTGAAGGCAGCTATGCCTTCAGGGTACCTTGTGCTGATAAGGGCTTATTGCCGGTACAGGAAATTCGTTAAGTTATCTTCCTGCAATCGCCGAAGTTCCGGGAACTACAGGCTGAATCCATGCAACCTGCTTTCCGATCACATCGCCTGTTACCTGGTCAATCTGATCTGCCGAAGAAGTTATTTTCACACGGACATATAACTCATCTCCATTGAAGGTATAGCTTGAACTCAGATTGTTTGAGCTGGCAAGTACCTGCCCGATTTCCTCACTGTAGGTTTGTGTCGTATTCGGAATTTCATTTCCTTCCCCGTCAAGGGCAGGTTTACCTGATGGATCAAATCCCCTTAGTGTTCCTATATATTCTGTAGTGTAGGTAACTCCTTCCTGTGGCTCAATCTCAACACTGATTTTTTCACCATCATATCCCAGGTCCGAAAGAACAACTCCTGTAGAGGAATAAAAATCCCCTTTGTCAATAGCATCAAGAATGGATTGTTCCCCAAGTTCCCTGCTGCGGATCATGACCCAGCCCCTGCCCGGCGTGGCGCCGGAAGAATGATAATGATGAGCATCGTCAGTAGCCACTCCGTATAATATCTTGCCGTTGCCTGCGCCGAGCCTGAGGGAAAGAACAATATCCCAGATACGGTCAGTGCTTGCACGATATTCATCACCCGGGTTATTAACCGCAGGATGGCCGTTATAAACTTCAAAATACCTAAGGTCTTCAGCTTCCAGTATCATTTCGGCCGTGATGGCCCATTGCCAGTTGGGGTGAGCAAGCGCCGGGTATGTATTCCTTCCTGACCGCACCCTGTAATCATCTGCTCCTTCCAGTATTTTCTTTATCATATCTGCCCTCTCACCTGCACTTCCGCCAACAGTCGGCACCACTTCATCCTGGTGAATTGCAACTAGATGAACGGCATGCTGATCGGTGATCTCATTTCCCATGATAAGCAAAAATTCTCCGGGTTCTTCAAATATTCCCCGGAATTCGTCCAGTGGCTGAAGCCTTACCAGCACAAAACCATCCTCATCGGGCAGAATATCAACCATGTCTGTTCCAAACAGGCCGGTATATTTTTCAACAGCAGGATGATCCTGTGCAAGCCGCTGCCATAGTTCTCCTTCTATAAGCCTGTGGTTGCCTCTCACGGGGCCTGTAGTGGGTGTTTCAAGCAGGATATTATGATCGGTGAAAACAAGGAAATCATAATCATTGTCCTTGTACCATCTGGCTACTGATTCGGGAAAATCATCTCCGTCACTCCAGAAGGTATGGGTATGCATGTTTCCGCGCAACCACCTGACCTGGTCATCTGTTGTCTGGCAGGAAGACAATACCGACACAACTACTACAACAGCAAATAAATATCTGAGATTTGAAAACAGTGATTTTTTCATTTTAAAAGTTTTTGATTATTCAGATTTCACAAACATATCAAAAATACCCTATTTTATTTCAACAGGAAAATTACATTTATAAAAAATGCATTAATGCCAGGGGCAACACTGCGCCTTTTTGCTTGTGAAACGGGGCCCCGGTGCCCCCCCGCAGATTAAAAAAACTGGTTTAATGCGATTATCCCAGTATAGGCAATAAAACAGGCAAAAATGAAAGCACCAATCAAACCGCAATTTAAAAAAACTCCTGCTTTATGTCTTCCCATTTCCGTTTTACTGTTTATTAACACGAATATTACTGCAATAATAAATGGAAGCACAAATACCCCGGTAACCTGTGTTACAATCTGAGCTACAATTGGGTTTGCGCCCAGTATCGGCACAGTAAGGCCTAATAATGCAGCAATGGCGGTTAGTATCCTGAATAGCCCTGATTTTGTGTCCAGAACTCCTTTTCGATAATCAGCAATTAACAGTGGGGCTACCATCAATATGGGAAATATCGAAGACAGCCCGGCACTCATTACACCTACCACAAAAATAGCAACTGCAAACTGCCCAACCAGAGGTTCAAGAGTATAAACCATATCAAGCACCCTGTTGATCACCTTCCCTTCATAAAACAAGGCACCCGTTGCAGTAACCATAATGGTGGCACTGACAATGAACATTAAAACTGCAGCTGACAGTGCATCCCGTGATTGCTCCCTGGTATTTTCCTTTCCCCAGCCCTTTCCCTTCATTAATAACGGCCTTACAATAAAGGTCGGACCCGCCATGGTTGTGCCTACGAAAGCTGCAACCATAAGCTTGGCGCCAGGAACTTGAGGTATGGAGGGTACGAAACCTCCGATTATTTCAGAAGCCGGGGGAAGCACAATAAACATTGAGATGATAAAGGAGACACCCATTATGGAAACGAAAATTACCAGTATTTTTTCGAAAAATGAGTATTCTCCGACCAGAAGCATACTGTATAATGATACAATCAAAAAAATCGCGATTCCCAGGACCGCCCAGTAGTTCTCAGGACTAGTCCCTGGAAAGAACAAATGAAACAGTTCGAAGAGAGTATTTGAGGTGAGGCCCAGCAGCCCCGACAAAGCAGTCCATTGAGCCGCTATTACACCAAAAACAATTATTAGAGCAAGAGGATTCCCAAATTTAATCTTTTTTCTTATGCTGTGAATGGCCGTATCACCGGTCACAACAGCATACCGGCCATAAGCTTCCATTAATATCCAGGCAAAAAATACGCTCAGCGACAAAACCCACAGCAATTGCATGCCGAATTCACTGCCCGCTTTAGCCATAGAAGTAACGCTACCTGTCCCTATTGTATAGCCTATACAAAAAATACCCGGACCTATGGAAAGCATCAGGATCCAAATCCTTTTGAAAAACGAATTCATTTGTAATATATAGGTTAATCTATACTGGTTTAATGGATTACTTACCGGTTCCTGTCAAACTGCCAATGACCGCTCCCAGTGCATCAAGGCCGATGGACTGGCTTACCATAAGCTTCTCCTCTTCATACGGAGTCTGCCAGACACGTACGTTGTCGGCAATGCCCCATAGTTTCCTGAACTGATTTATATAAAGCATGTCATTATTTGCATCGGTAAATTCAGCCTGGAACTGGTTGTTCGACTTATCCCTGGTTTCCCATATCGCGGCTGCAGTGGCCTTTATGTTTTCACTAAAATCGACTCCAAGCAGGGCATTTACCTCACTGGCACCCAGATAGCGCATAAGTATACCACGGCCGGCCACATAATCACGTCCGTGTTCGGGCCCGAAGCTGCATTCAAAGGGAGCTTCACGTATAATGCCATCTATATCACTGACGAGTGCCGTTTTAATTCCGCCTCCGATGATTTTAATCAACTCCCGTACACGGTTTGCAAAAACATCTTTATCGAAATCAGGGTCCAGGTTATTCTCCGCGATCCAGTCACCCAGTTCATCCTTTACCGTCAGCATATCGGCAAGTGACTGGAGCATCATGCCCTGATCGCCGCCCCATACCCAGCCTTCGCACCAGGTAGGGTGTACTTTTTCTGTGTAACCCGAACCATCAAAAAATGCCATTGGACGCTCCTGCACCAGGCCTTTATCTGGAGAAATCATTTTAAGGAATTCATATTCCTCAAGTTTGAACCATTCGTCGAACCATACCCACTGGCGATATGCCATATCAAGGTATTTTTCATTATCAGGTATATTTTCTTCCAGTGTAAGCCGGTAAATCCGGGAAGAAAGAAGAAACAACAGCACATTGGTAACGGTATTTTTCACCCCTGGACTGTCTCCATAAGCATCACCGTTCCGGCAACCATGGGGAACCGGCTTGGCATCTGTAGTGTGGTCATATGCAGTATCCTTTTTGTATTCCCAGCAAAGATCGGTCGACAATTCCAGGTATTTATCTGCCAGTTCCGGTTCGCCGATTTTTTGAAGAAACTTGCGGGCGTTGAGCGCCATTATCCCCCACCAGCCAAAATCATCGGCCCATAGCCTTGCCGGATCGACACTGTTAAAAAATACAAGATTTTCTTCGAGCATCGATTTCACCGATTCCTGCATACTCTTCACCCACGGATCGTCCGGCCACTGGTTCTGCACGGCAGACATAAACGTAAGGCAGGCATCAAAGGTGTTGCCTCTTTTCCAGAAATCATTATAATTCCAGACGCTTTTGAAACGCTCAAAAGCAGAAATGGACCATTCTTTTAACTGGTCTTCATGCACGCGCTCAGTTGTGCTGTTACAAGAAAACCAAAAGCCGCCGGCAGACAGGAGTGCTGCACTCCTTCCTGTTAAAAAAACAAAATTTCGTCTGTCCATATACGCATCTTAAATTTAGGTTCAATGTGGTTGGTGTCAATTACAGAGTCTTTTTAAAATACTGCCGAACGGGAAAAATTGCCTAACTCTCCGAAATATAAGAAAACTTTTTCGTAAAGGCCATACAGGCATATCGGCAGGGATCGCTACCTTCGTCAATAAAGCAGATTCCAGGGCTAACATCGGCAAAACCGCCATTCCTCAACCAGCCGCTTGACATGCCATGTTTTAACACCAACAAACTCCATATTATTTACCTCTTGCGGATTCCGGTCCATCGGTTGAAGAATGCCTGTGTGAATTACAGTAGTCCTTTCCGGGAAATGAAAAGTGGAACCTGATTAAAGAATAATCCTTTCAAAGATTATTAAATAACAAATCTGAGTTATATTTACTTTTATATCATGGAATTAAATGGCTAACATTTTATTCAATCTGGTATCGACATCTCTTCAATAAGAGTTTACAAATTCAATCTCATAATATACCAAACTTTAAAATCATGAAAACCAGGCTTATACTTTTTATTTCTCTCACCCTTGCAGCATTTACCGGCTCACTAAGAGCAGAAATTGTATTGCCGGCCATATTTGGTGACAATATGGTTCTGCAACAGAAAACCAATGCTGCGATCTGGGGAAAAGCTTCACCGGGAAACAATGTTGAAATAATTACCTCGTGGGATAATAACAGATACAACACACCTGCAGCCGCAGATGGTTCATGGAGAATAACGGTTAATACGCCATCGGCCGGAGGGCCCTATGAAATTACTATTTCAGATGGTCAGATGCTTAAACTTTCAAACGTGCTTATTGGTGAAGTCTGGATCTGCTCCGGCCAGTCGAACATGGTAATGCCCATGAAAGGTTTTCGTAATGAGCCAATTAACGGGTCCAACGAAGCAATTACCACTTCCAAAAACGAGAACATAAGGCTTTTCACGGTAAGCCGTGACAAAAGTCTCGAGCCGCTGGATGATCTAACCGGGCAATGGCTGGAATGTGTTCCTGAAAATGTTTCCGAATTCAGTGCCACTGCGTATTTCTTTGGAAAAATGGTTCAGCAGGCCCTTGGAGTTCCTGTGGCATTAATAAATTCAAGTTGGGGAGGCACACGAATTGAACCATGGATCAGTGAAACCGGGATAAAGAAATTTGACTGGGTAACGCTGCCGGATAAAAATCAATCGGGCGATTTCTCGCAGCAATTGCCCACAGTGCTCTTTAATGCAATGATCCGGCCTGTTACCGGATTCTCCGCAAGAGGTGTCTTATGGTACCAGGGCGAATCCAACCGCAACGAACCCGGACGTTACGCTCAATTAATGCAGGGGTTGATTGAAAACTGGCGTGCCGAATGGGGAATTGATGAAATGCCGTTTTATTATGTGCAAATTGCTCCTTTCGATTATGGCCTCACAGGATTGAATTCTGCCTTTTTGCGCGAGGCACAACTAAAAGCTTCAACCATACTTCCCAATACCGGAATGGCAAGCCTGATGGATGCAGGGGAAAAAGATTGTATCCACCCTGCCGAAAAAAAAGCTGCCGGTGAGCGTCTTGCATTTCTGGCCCTGGCAAAAACATACGGAAATAAAGGTTTTGAATATTCTGGACCCGTTTTAAAGGAAATGAATGTTGAAGGTAATATGGTAAAACTTACTTTTGATCATGCAGAAAACGGTCTTACAACCTATGGGAAAAAGCTGGAAAACTTTAAAATAGCAGGAGAAAACAAACGGTTTTATCAGGCCAGTGCGTTTATTACCCGGGAAGGCATAACCCTGTTTGCCCCGCAGGTGGCAAACCCAGTGGCAGTAAGATATGCTTTTGACGATTTTGTTACGGGTGAACTATACAATGTCGAGGGACTGCCGGCTTCATCATTCCGGACCGACGACTGGGATTAGAACCGCTCCATAATATTCCGCCCAGTTGGTAGATATCTGTTTCCTCCTGCCCGAAAAACTCCTTCACCAGGGGAATTAGAATCTCTCCATAATATCGCGCCAGTTGGTAAAGATCAGTCCTTCCTGCCCGAAAAACTCCTTAACCAGAGGATCGGCAAAAAGTTCAACCTCCCAGGAGCGCTGCTGCCATGATCCGGTGATGGTTTTACCATATTCACTTTCAAGCTGGGGATGGAATACTATTTCTGTAAGTCCCGGCTCAAGTGACCTGATCAGATTGAAGAAGTTTTCCCGCATCTCCTCGTAGGTTTTGCCACCCGGAACAGACCAGAAGTTATCAAGCCTTGGCAGGCTGTAATTATCGATCATTTCCATAAGCCTGTCAGTAATGGGATAACCGGATTGTTTATACCGCTCCAGAACTGCAGGATTTGAGTAATCTACAACCATGGCGGGAATATTGTATTCTTCAGCAAGCCTGAGATAAACCTCCGTGAAATCATTTGAGCCAAAGACAGTTCCCATGTGTGTGTCCATATGATCCGGACGGTACCCCATTGACAGTGTTTTTTCAATCTGTGCCCGTAATTCTTTCTCTACCTCTGCAGGTGTGGCGTTTAAAACAACATCCTGTACACTTCGCCACATGTAACCATCAGGATCTACTAAACCAGGCACATCGGAAGGGTCGGATACAGGCCCCCAACGATGAGTCCTCCACTCACTGGTAAGAGTAAGATGGATGCCAACATCGAAGTGTGGATTAGCAATTGCCCATTTAATGGCATCCTCATATGCCGGGCACGGTGGCATAGCAGCAGCACTTTGGATCAAACCATTTTCCATAAGATAGAATGTTGCCTCATTTGCCTCATCAGCCATACCCATATCATCGGCATGAAAAATAAGAACCCGTTTATCTGCTGGAAAACCAAGCTTTTCGGCCCATGTATGATAATCCGGACTAGCTTCTGCTTCACGGTCCGCCCTTTGCACACAGGACGAAATTATAAGAAGGATGAATAACCCCGTTAATTGTCTTAAATAATATCTTTTTTGCTTTTCACAAATAATATCCATGTTTCACTGTTTAAAATTAAAACTCCGGCAAAATCATTTGAAATATGATCCAGGTTTTTCCGAAAAGGATAACACAGATACATCCGCTTAATACTTACTCGAGCAATAATGAATTGAACATAAGCTTGTAAGTTGCAGGTGTTGACCCCCTGAATTGAGGGGAGAAGGAGAACAGGACTATTTGCCCGTCACCTTTTTTAAGCCATACCAGTGCGGCCTGATCCTTAATGAGTTTTTCGTTTTCTATAAAGCCGCTCATCAATACATTTTCATCTGCGAAACTTGCAATTACCCTGCGGTCCATATCAAAATAGGGGAAGCTCGTGGTAAAAACAGGATTTCCTCTGTGAAACACACCTGTATACTCAGGCATCCCGATTGTAATTGGATGGTTCGGCCTGAGTTTCACACGCAAAAGTGAGCCGGTAACATCCAGGCCCTGGTTTGAAAGGCTGCTGCCAATATTACTGACCGGGAGGCTGAACTCCTGCTTTTCTCCATTATTTCCCTCGATGCTCAAGTTGCCCATGAAAAGTTCTGTTGATCTGCCCCATGAAACAACCCTGCCTCCATTGTCAATAAATGACAATAAATTATTAAGGCCTTCCTTTTCCATGCCCCTGGCATATTGGGGAGGATATCTGGATATGATATAGTTTCCGGGACTGCCACCCTTGCCGGCCATCAGGACTGCCTGACTTTGATCAGGCAGAACAACAATATCGAAGTCGCGGGAGAGATTGGTTTCCTGCAAATCTACGGGCCTTAGAACCCTGTAGGGAATACTGTAAGTGTCGAACAGATATCTTGTCCATCCGGCATCCATGTCATGAAACCAGCTTTCCACAATGGCAATCCTGGGTACATCCATAACCGATGTACCAGCCTGCAGGCTTGCGTTTAAATATACGGGATGAACAAGCAGCTCATCCAGCAATTCGTCAAGTCCTCTATGGGCGGCAATGTAAAAACTTCCTTCAGGAAATTTTCTGCCCTCCAGTGTGACTTCTGCGGTGAGTCGTTCAACTTTCATACCCTTGCCCGCAGCCATAAAAGCAGCCTTATAGCTCTCATTATTGGTTGCTGTAAACAACACTCCAGTATAGCTGTCAGGCCTCTCTTCAATAAATTTAAAGGGTATATCAACCGGAGCCATTGCTGAAGAAGGTATTTCATATTTTGTGTTGATCTCAACTGCTTCCACCCCTTTATGCAACGGAAGTGACCAGCTTGTTATATCATAGGGCCTTATCATTTCTCCGCCCGGGGTGTAACGCCTTACGGGAAATTTCTGAGCTTCCATAACTTCCTTTATGAATGCCCTGTATGGCTGAGCCAGCGGAACTATGATATCGCCATTCTTAAATGTCCTGTTGTTGATAACCTGGTCGCTGAGCAGCCGGTAGGAATTGACACCATGCTTGTCCAGAAGGTTTACCAGGTCTGCAAATTCACTTTTATCATGTTGATTCCCGGGCAGAATATAATAATATGGTGGCATCATCCTGCCTCTTTCAACCTCTTTTTTTGTTATTTCATTCCGGTGTTTAAGAATTTCTTCCCTGTGTATTGCTGCGGTTTGCAAGTAAGATATTGTATTAATCCGTTCATATTCAACGATGTCACTTAAATGCCACCATCCTCCGGGCCACGGGTCGGGCATATTAATGCTTATGTCATATTCCGCAAGTCCCTTACCGATAACCGACAGTTCGTTGGGTTCAATATAGATGGGAGTGGCAATATCCACACTGGCAGCTTCAGAAAGCATGGCTACAACCCCTTTCCACAAACTGGTAGATGTATTGCCCGGCCAGTACATATCAAAAAGATAATTAACTGAAACTCCCTGTAAGCCAGCGTCAGTCATCGCTGTCAGTGCCCGTGAGCCAAATATTCTTTTCCAGTTCCACAGGCCCGGTAAAATATTCTCAGATAAAGGGTCACTGGGCGGCGATACATAATACCTCGGACCCCTGGAGCCCATCTGGTGCCTCTCAACGCTTAACTGGGGGAACCATTCCTTGCTAAATACTCTGGATATGGCATCGTTTTCGCTCATAGCAAGAGTTAGAAAATCACGGTTGATGTTATGGCCTACATACTTGTGATAAACACCAGGCAATGACGAACCTTCGTATTTTGTTCCTTTATATTCACGGTAATTTTCAACTATCATGTTCATCCCGTCAGGATTATGGGGAATGATCATGTAAACTGTATTGTCAAGTATATGTCCGATTTGAGGATCATCGGAGGTAATCAGCTCATGTACAATCAGGGGTGCAGCCTGGGAAGGTCCTACCTCGTTGGCATGCATTGAAAGAGTCATCATAAAAAACACCCTGCCTTCATCCAGCAACATCTTTCTCCGGGTATCGGAAAGGTCGGGGTCCAGGGCAAGCTGGCGGTTGATATCCCGCAAACGGTCTATGTTTGAAATATTATCCCCGGAAGAAACAAAAAAAATATACATGGGTCTTCCCATTTCTGAATATCCGATCTGTTCCATTTTAACTTTTGGAGACAATTCTTCGAGTTTGCTAAGGTATGCGATCATCTCCTCGTAATCGAAAAGCATCCTGTCAGCTCCGGGAGTAAACCCGAAATGTGACTCAGGAGAAGGTAGAGCAGCACCGGCAACCTGACTGTAACAGTCCGCGCTGCTGTGCAATACAATAAATCCTGCAAAAAACATGTTCAATAAAAGTCCTCGTATATTGTCCATTCTTATAATTTAATGTTAATACCAACCAACCTGTCAATGGTTTTTAATGTCACTGGAGTTATCCATATATAAATAAATAATCATTTTGCTTGATTCAACTGATGCTCAGTAAAACAGTTTCAAATATAACAAACCTTTATTAAAAAAAACTTAATTTTACCTCTGTGTGGATGCCTGGGGCCTTGATTGCTCCGGGAAATAAAAACATAAATAAATATAACTAACTAAATAATGAGCTCCCGTTCCATGATTAAATGCCTCTCAGTACTGTTGATACTATTCATTAATATTCAGGCAAATGCACAATCTACTGACCGCATTCTCCTGGAAGTGGGCATTTCACGTCATGAATTTGGCGATTATAAGGGTGCTATTGAGGCTTTCACGCTTGCACTGGAATTGAACCCGGAATTTGCCCTTGCCTATAATAACAGGGGGATTTCAAAAGCAATGATTGGCGATGACGAAGGAGCTGTGGAAGATTACAATAAATCACTTGAGATCAATGAAAACTACCTCCCCGCATACCTTAACAGAGCAGCTTCAAAATACAATATAGGAGATTACTACGGCGCCATTGAGGATTATGGCAAGGTGATAGAAATGGATCCTGAAAATCCGATAGCCTGGTACGGAAGGGGTATAGCGCACCTTCAGATCAGGTATTTTGTCGGTGCATGCGAGGACCTGAATTACGCCCTTGATCTTGGCTATACCTATGCAGAAGAGCTGATCGAAGAGCATTGTCGATAAGGCAAAACCACTTTATGGAATTGATTCAGGAAAGCAGGAAAGTATAACCACCTTTGCAATGCTTTTGCAGTAACCTATACTGATACAATATTTTTGGATTTAAGCCTGGTTTCTCCATGTAATCGGTATGCCACCAGCTTGCCTTTCCGGTAACAGCAATAATCGACACAACATAAATTGGGGGATTGCAGTCCAGGTTCTTCCCTCAGGCAATAATGACCTATAAATACTGGCCGTTTCCCTTCGGAATATGGGAGGAACATCGATTTCTCCCTCCTTTTTATTGGCCGGTCAGGTGTGATTTTATAATCGCCCAGTGCAACATTGCCAAGGAGCTGTCCATCAGGCTTCATCCACCATTTTATGCGTACACGTTCGACCGGATTCCCCTGGGAGTTAACCACGGAAGTAAGCCGGCCTGCCGGTATTTCAATTCCTGTTAACAGCACCTCAATCACCTTGTTCTCAATAGTGCCTTCTCTTGCTGAATTATGTAAAAAAGCTTCGGTCATCCGGTTACCCGGAAGGTTTCGTTTTACAAACTTCACAAGCTGTTTATCCCAGCAGGCATGTACTACCCTGAAATTCTCAAACTCCTGGAATAATGGCAAATTTTTCATCCACTCCAGATATTCCTTAAATTCAGCAGGGTGATTACGAAAGGCTTTGGTGGTATAGTAAAACAGGCTTCTGTTTGCTGAGGTATGTTTTTTCAGGTACCCCTTCCCAAATGATTTTGTATGGTAGCATATAATGTTGTACTCATGGTTCCCCATCACTGCATAGGCTGATTTGTTGTCAACCATGCGGCGTACAGTTTTCAAAGTCTGACGCACTTTTTTGCCGCGGTTAATAAAATCTCCGGTAAATATTGCTTTTCGTTCAGGATGGCGGTAGTAGCCGGCGGTATTGTCGTATCCCAGTTTATGGAGGAGTACTTTCAGGGAATCTGCATTTCCATGAATGTCACCAATTATATCATACATGTGGGGATAAACTATTAATAGGGAAAGTGGCGATGCCTTGACCTGTGCTGCCTGTTATTGAAAGGATCTGAAAACGGGGAGTGGACACTATAAGGATTGTTACCACGATTGACCCCTACTTCAGCACCAAATTGAAAACTATCACTCACGCGGTATTGGAAGCCCATTGACATCCCATGATTTTGATAATCCATAACGCTTTGGTTATTCGTACCCTGATACATAATGCCCCTATTCATTAAAAGCATGGGCAGATGCCCTTCCTCCCTGTAAATCGTTCCTGTCATTACCAAACTTTCATTGATCGCATATCTTCCCGATACAAATAATGAGTGATCAGTCATGCCCTGTTGCACTGGGCCGGCATAAGTGTTTGCCACAAAAGATTGAACGGGAAGGTTATTGTATTGATTAAATGAAAAACTGCCGCCGGCAATAATAGTAAAAGCGGGACTTATGTCATACTCCAGGCGCGGGGAAACATAACTGCCGAGCATGCTCGTACCCGAAGAAAATGAACTGAAGCCAGTGCCGACTTCAAGACTGAAGCGGCTATTTTCAGGTAATTGTCCGCTGAGCATACCAGCACCCCGTGCTGAACCGGTATTTAACAATCCTTGTGCTATGCCTGGTGAAGATACCAGGAACAATGCCAGTAAAAGATATACTATTCGAATTGGCTTCATAATCACAAAATATGGTGTCATAAAAAATACCAGGTTGTAAATTTACTTTAATATTAACGTATATGCAAGAATATTATTGTTAAAAAATCGCTCCGGGAACTCCTCTTCAAACGGACCTCAACGGAAGTCACAAAAGAACATAACACTTTGATAATGTGGTAATAACTCGGACTGCCCAATGATAAATTGAGAAATAGCTGACCCGGTTAATTATCCAGCCTTGTTGCCTTTGAAATAACTTTAACCCTGGTTAGCTTATGAATAAGTAAATCCAGTTGGGATTTATTTTTCACCACTACTCTTATAACTCCCTCGAACATCCCATCTTTAGTGTCAATACTTATGGATCGCAGGGTCATTTTTAGCTCCTTGGAAACCACATCGGAAATTTTATTGACAATGCCTACCTCCTCAATACCCTCAAGCTTTATCATTACCTGGAAGGAACTGCTTTCAGAAGCACTTGTCCACTGAGCCTTAACAATCCGGTAATCATATCTGCTAAGCATTGCAGGAGCATTGGGACAGCTCGTGCGGTGAATTTTAATCCCTCCCAGCACACTTACAAATCCAAATACAGGATCACCAAAAACCGGGTTGCAGCAAGGAGCGAATTTATAATCAATATTATTCAGGTTTTTGTCTATAATAAGGATATCAGCAGTCTTTTCAAATTCCTTTTCAGGGGTTAAGGTCTCAACCCTGTCAGGGCTCTCATGCATACTACCATTGATGGCCTTTTCCTTTTTCTCAAGTGTTAAAATATGTTCCTTGATATCTGCAGGATCAACGCGCCCGGTGCCAATGAGATAATAAAAGTCAAATGTGGATTTAACCTTATAGTGCTTAAGCAACTTGGTCTTGATCTTATCGGGAAAATCTATTTTCCAGTTCTTCAGGCGCCTGTTCAGAAGCTCTTTTCCGGCATCGGAATCAACCTGCCTGGCTTCTTTAAGGCTTTGTTTGATCTTGGTGCGCGCCTTTGACGTTACCACCCAATTTAGCCAGTCAATTTTTGGATTCTGGTTTTTTGAAGTAAGAATGGAAATCTGGTCTCCATTCTTAAGTACTTGCTTTATAGGCACATTCTTTCCATTCACCCTGGCGCCAACACATTTGCTGCCTATATCAGTATGGATATCAAACGCAAAATCAAGCACGGTGGCACCTGAGGGAAAGCGTTTGATATCACCGTTTGGAGTAAAAACAAAAATCTCTTCATTGTAAAGATTCAGCTTGAAATTATCAACAAACTCCATTGCACTGGGTTCGGGATTTTCAAGCGACTCCTTTATATACATCAGCCAGTCGCCAAAACGTTTGTCAACTCCTTCACCCTTGTATTTCCAATGTGCAGCAAGGCCTTTTTCAGCAATTTCATCCATCCTGCGGGTACGTATCTGAACCTCAATGAATTTGCCCCCAGGTCCAACCACTGTTGTATGAAGGGATTCATAGCCATTTGACTTGGGTACGGAAATCCAGTCCCTCAACCTGTTGGTATTGGGCTGGTAAAAGTCTGTGACAATGGAATAAACCCTCCAGCAATCGGCTTTTTCCCTCTTTATATCTGAGTTAAGGATAATACGGACTGCAAAAATATCATAAACTTCTGCAAAGTCAGCCTGTTGCTTTTTCATCTTATTCCAGATGGAATATACTGACTTCGTCCTTGCTTTAATTTCAAAATCAAAATCCTGGTTTTTAAGCTCCTTTTTTATTGGTTCTGTAAACTCCCGGATAAACCTGTTACGTGCTATTGTTGTGTTCTTAAGTTTATATTGAATATCAGAAAATATTTCGGGATTTGTGTACTTCATTGACAGGTCTTCCATCTCCGATTTAATGCTGTACAAACCCAGTCTGTGCGCAAGGGGTGCGTAAAGAAAAAAAGTTTCAGAGGCCGCCTGTAATTGCCTTTCAGTCGAAGAGTGATCAAGATTCCTCATATTTTCGAGCCGGTCAGCAAGCTTCAGCAGGATTACCCTTATATCGGAAGAAAGTGTCAGCAGGAGCTTACGGAAATTCTCCGCCTGCAGTGAAGTATTCATTGCAGAGATGCCTGATATTTTCGTCAGTCCCTCAACTATATTACTGACTGCTGTGCCAAAAGTATTTTCGATTTCTTTGAAACTACTGGTTTTATCCTTAACAGTTTCATGAAGCAGGGCAGAGATGATAGCCGTAGCCCCCAGTCCAATTTCTTCCACTGCAATTCTTGCAACGGCAATAGGATGGTAGATATAAGGATCTCCTGAATCACGCTTTTTATGCAAATGAGCATTAAACGCAATATTGAAGGCTTTTCGGATATTTTTACTATCCTCCTTGCTCATACATTTATTGCATACTCTGAGCAATCCCCTGTATCTGTTGAGGATATCCTTCTTTTCTCTTTCTGTAAGTACCCGGTTATCAATTTTATCGATCATAACAGAATTATTCAGGATTAAATTAAAACGGTGCAAAGATAAAAAGCAATATTCATAATCATGCAAAAATCCCTGATGAGTTCTTTATCAGGGATTTTTATTCAATCTCACATGCCTTTCAGGACATGACTACTAAGAAGGCAGGGTTCATAACCCCAGCTAAAAACCGGGGGCGCCCTCAAGGAGGAAAGGTGTATACCTTAGTCTGAAACAATGGTGCACACAAGGGTGCAGAGTATGTAACCTAAGCTAAAAACGGGTGCCCACAAGCAGGAAAGGTGTATACCTTAGTCTGAAACAGGGGTGCACACAAGGGTGCAGAGTTTGCAACCTAAGCTAAAAACGGGGGCCCACACAAAGTGGACAGTATTTTTTTCTTATGCAGAAGGATTGCCGGGCAGAATCAGCGGAAACTAATGCCTAAGCCGCCTGTCACCACGGAATAGTTTGACCACGTGTAGTCGAAATGAATATGAATGAGTGAAAGCTTTAATTTAACACCTGCAGTCGCCCTGGGCTGTGCTCCTTTGTAATCGCCACCAAGACTGAAATCAACAGGATCTTTAAGCGCAGATAAATCCGTCACCTCGGGATACATGTTCGCGGGATCTTCCTGATTTATGACGGGAACGGGAAACCAGCCCGACATTTTAAGATTCGTCGTGGTTGAATTGATGCCCAGTCCTGCATATGCAGTAAAAAAAGGAATATCAGCCGAAACCACCATATTGGCAGTAAGGCTTCCTACTCCAAAATCCATTTTCTGATCATTCCAGCTGACCGCCGGCGATGTATTGTCCATGGCATTTATGTTGCCGGGCAGGAAACTAACATTTGCAGTTGTATAAAATTTGGTATATCCCGCCATCAGTGAAAGATTCAGAACAGGCAGCCTTTTGAGGCCGGGAATCCACTGGTCAATGCTGTGTTTTAATCCAAACCCCCACAGACCCATATTCCCGGCATCCCTGAGATTTATCTCCGGAGTGTACCTGCCGATAATATCTGTCCCAAAGGGAAGGCCTAAACCCAGCTGCAGCGTAGGTGCCGGAATAAAACCTATTCCTGTTCCCTGAGGAAGAGTATATTCGGCAAGAGGAATCTCCTGATTATTTAAGGTCTCTGTATACCTCAGCACCGGCCGGGAATCGCCCGACGGTCCGGAAAAAGTAGGGGTTATTGACTCACTGGGTATTTTGGCAGCATAACTGAGACCCAGGTCATCCAAATCAAAAAATTTAGCCTCATCGGGCACGAAAGCCACATTAAATGAGAAGCTGAGATCAAAACCGGGAAAACTATGCGTTTTTGCTGTATTATACCAGCCAGCATTGAGTGATGCACCAAAGGCTTTTGGAAAGGGGGCAAGATAAGCCTCTAACAATTTCGCGCCATCATCAGCTCCTCCCGACAACAACCTTCCCATATCAGTAAGTTGCGCAGATAAATTACAAACTGAAAAAAATGATATTACAATAACAGCAATGATTTTTCTTGTTAGCAATTCCATCACGGTAAATGATTTATTTAACAATATTTTACGTAGTTATGTTATTAATGTACTCCAGTCTCCTTCCTTGCAATTATACAAGAAAAGCCTTCATGAAGTTTCATTAACAGGCATTTAATTCGATATAAATAAGACTTTGATTATAGCAACGGACTGAATATCCTGGAAAATGATTCTACAACCTTTCTGCGAATTCCTCGATTCCGGTGAAGGTCAAGATCAAATTCATGACTGTTTGAAAGGTCTTCAATGAAATAACCCTTGAGCTTCCTGCAGAATTCCTCGTCATAAATAATTGCATTGACTTCGAAATTATTATCGAAACTCCGTATATCCATATTCGCTGTTCCTACGGAGGCGAATACATCGTCAACCATTATCAGTTTGCTGTGAATAAAGCCTTTCTGATAGGAAAAAACACGGATACCAGCTTCCAGCAGTTCCTCGACATAAGAGCTTGTCCCATTGTAGGCAAGGAATGAATCGGCTATTCCGGGAATTATTATTTTCACCTCCACTCCACTCAGAGAAACAGTCTTAAGGGCAGTTAAGATACTTTCATTGGGAATAAAATATGGAACTGCGATATAGATATAACTTCGTGCCGTACTGATTGCACTGAAATAGGCCTGCATAATGCTCGACCAGTCGGAGTCCGGACCGCTTGCCGTTATCTGGACAAATTGTTCATGTTCGACCCTGGGTTTGGGGAAATATGAAACACCACTTATTATCCTTCCTGACACAAAATGCCAGTCCACCAGGAAGACTACCTGCAGGGACCTGACAGCCTCACCCTCAATTTTTAAATGGGTGTCGCGCCAAAAAGGAATTAGCTTATTTCCATGTAAATAACGGTCAGCTACATTGATTCCGCCTACGAAACCAATCTTGCCGTCAATAACAATTATTTTCCTGTGATTCCTGTAATTTATCTTGTTGGCAAGAAAGGGAACACGAACCTGCATAAATGGAAAAATTTCCACTCCGGCAAATTTAAGTGAACGAATAAATTTTTCACTGAGTTTCCATGAACCCACATCATCAAAAATCATTCTTACCTTTATGCCCTGTTTAGCCTTGAAAATCAGGATTTCCCGGATTTCATTACCGATCTCGTCATCATCTATTATATAAAACTCAAGATGAATATGTTTTTTTGCTTTTTTCAGGGCCGATATAATCGCATCAAAAGTTTGTTTGCCATCATTCAGTATTTCGACCCGGTTGTTTTTTGTCAGCAGGGCCTTACTATTGCGGAGAAGAAGTTTAATAATGGGTAATTTGCTCCTTACTTTTTCATTTTCGATGAAACTTTTATCCTGCAGATCAATTATCTGGTTATCACTTAAATTACGGATACGTTCAAAGTCTTTATGCTCTTTTCGGGAAAATATCTTCTCCTTGCGGTAATTCTTTCCTACAATAAAATAAAAGATAAGGCCCAGTATGGGTAAAACAAATAGAACTACCACCCATGAAAGCGTTTGTGTAGGACTCCTGTTATCCAGGATAACTGATATGGCAACGATAATGGCCGTTGCCAGGTAGATAACATTCAGAATGAGAAAAATGCTATTCCAGGAATCCGATATTGAATCTATAAAATTCATAAATAATGCATTCAGGTATGAACACAAATAATCCGGACTATCTGAATAATATTAATTCACGCTAATATACATTTATTCCCCAGATAAGAGCTATCCTTCCACACTTATAAAAACCAGAGCTACCGGGATTCACCATTATATACTTGCGGGAGGATAATCCAGTTCATTTTCACTTCTTGCAATTATAGTTGATGCAGCACAATTCCCCGTGACATTAACAACCGTACGAAGCATATCAAGCGGTCTGTCCAGTGCAAGCACCATAGCCAATCCTTCAGCCGGCAATCCAACCGAGGTGAGTATAATTACCAGCATTACAACCCCTCCTCCCGGCACGCCGGGTGTTCCAATTGAGGCCAGGGTGGCAGTTAAAACTATTGTAAGCTGTTGAGCCATTGTAAGTTCAAATCCGAATGCCTGAGCAATAAATACTGCGCCAACAGCCTGGTACAAACTTGTTCCGTCCATATTGATCGTTGTGCCGATAGGGAGCACAAAACTGGATATCGTTTTAGAAACACCAAGATCCCTTTCAACCACTTCCATAGAAATTGGAAGAGAAGCAGCACTTGAACTGGTGGAAAATGCAATCATCTGGGCAGGACTAATGGCCCTGTAAAAGTCACGGTAGCCAACCGGCGTAAAAAATCGCATGACCAAAGGATAGACCATGAAAATCATGACCAGGTAGCCTAAAACAGTAGCAATAATATATAATCCGAGAGAAGCAAAAAGATCAAGCGATTCGGAAACATCATCTCCCGTAAACTCGACAACTAATGAACCAAGCAAAGCAAATACCCCAATAGGAGCAAATTTCATTATCAGATCGACTATCTTGAGTATAATTTCATTAAGACCGTCAAAAAAAACCTTGACCACGCTTACTTTTTCGTGAGGAATTAATGCCACTGCAAGACCGAAAAGAATGGCAAAAAAAATGATCTGTAATATGTTTCTGTTATCACTGGCCGCTTCCATAATATTTTCAGGCACTATTTCCACGAGAAAGTCCAGTGGCCTGCTCTCCTTGACCTGCTGGGCAACAGCTTCTTTTTCTTCAACTGACATTGCATATTCTGCCTGCATCTCAGCCCGTTTGGCATCAGGAAATGCATGTCCGGGTTTCATTATATTAACAATCAGCAGCCCGATGGTTATAGCCACTACGGTCGATGCCATAAAAAATCCCAGTGTCTTCAGTCCTATACGTGATAGTTTGCTGATATCTGTGAGGCTTGCCATCCCCTTAACAAGTGAAACAAAAATTAGCGGTACTGCAATCAGCCTTAGCATATTAAGGAAGATTGTCCCGAAAGGCCTTACCCAATTTTCATTGAATTCATGCCATCCCAGCATAACAGCCAGCAATCCCCATATTAGACCGGCAACCATACCGGCAACAATTTTGCCCCATAAAGGCATATTTTTCCATTTTTTCCACATGTCAATAAACGATTTATTAATTTCTCAGGTAAGCTCAGAAAAATTAATCATTTTACCAGAATCGCCGCTAAAATACATTTTTTTTGAATATGGCAGCCCGGGGTAATTTATACCTTCACAATCTGAAGTATATTTATTCTAACGGAATGATAGCTCAGGGAAAGGAACAAAATGCAGGTAATCCTGGAAGATTGTTCTATTCTTCCCGGATTAGGTAAAGCAAATTATCCTCAAGTGTATAAAATAAGGGGGCTACAACAATTTTGGGATAACGGAGGCGAAGCCGCTTAGCCTCACTTAATATGAAGTCCTCTTCATTTCCTATCTCAAACATTGGGGCGAAATGCCTGAAATGACTTTCTGCCTGGGTCCTGTCCCACCCTGTTGCATCTACAAGTCCGTCAACAAACTGCCGCTTGCGGGAGATCAGGTTAACCATTCCGCAGTTGTTGTGACCAATCAGTGCAATACATCTCACTCCGCCAACGGCAATTGCATAAGAAACTTTAAATTCACTGTACCGCAAATTTGCCCCACCTGTGCGGATAATAAAAGCAAAATTGTCCGGTATATGTAAATGTTTTCTTTTATCCATGCACATGCCAATGAGCATTTTTGAATCCTTATAACTTCCAAAAGGCTGTTTGAAATTGTGATATTCAAAAAGAGTTTCTACCGGTGTGTTACGGTATTCAGGCAATATGTCATCAGTCGTTTTAACAGATATCAATCGGGTCATGCATCCAAAGATTAATTTTTTGCTGCAAATATAAGTGTGGTCAGGCAAATAATCACAAAAACGGGTCGAAAGTAATGCGAATAACCGACCAGCAGGAATAATCATAAACCATTCCTTGCAGGCCAGAGCTTATTGTGATATTAATATAGTTGTGAATTTATAGCAAGCACGGAGAAATTATATAACGAGTGTGCACAAATTGCAATGGCTAATCCATATTTTTTTCTTGCATATCCAAAATAAAGGCTAATAGGTAGATAAATTAATACTATAAAGAATTTAACATAAAATGATTCTGCTTCAATTTGATGAATATGAGCAAATGCAAATAGAAAAATACTGAAATAAAAAACCTGATTAAAAAATCTGACTGCAATAAACTCAGCAAATTCATCATAATAAAGAATTACAAACCCCACGAATAAAAGGATGAATAATAGGGCCCACCATATTTCCATTAATAAAGTGAATGCAATTACCATTAATAAGGCTCCCCAAGCATGCCTTTTTTTTCCGCTCAGGTGAATCCTGCATAAAATTTCTTCCAAAATAGGAGCTAGAATCAAAATGCCCAATAGATTCTCGAAATCAAAATCCTTAAATGATTGCATATGCGATGTAATTCCTAGAAATGAACTAATTGGATCGCTTATTAAATAGATATAACAAAGAATAAGGGAAAAATTTATTAATTCTTTAAACCGTAGTGGTCCCTTTTTAATTCTTATTGGGGAAAAAATAATATTGCTCCTTTTTTGCATCATAATGAGTTTTGATAAAAGAAACTACTAATCATTTAAAATTCAACTTGTACAAAATTATTGGTTGTGACATCTGGTGTTGTGATTAATTTATTCAAATTCAAAGCCAATATGAGAGTACCCAATATAATCTGATTTTGAAATATACAAAAACAAAGGGGTACTCTCATATGTAACCTAATAGTACATATAGCCAGCAAACTCATAACCATTTTTACACGCCTCCACCATAACTTTATTTAATCTACCTATCCATTTGCCAACCCAGTTAAAGGCCGCACCTCCACCATTGATTTGCACGGCTTCAAATTTATTTAATTCACGCATTTCGAATGATTTAATATTCATACTCTAATTATTTTATTGAACACTATAAAAA
>SLJO01000251.1 GCA_007135095.1 Bacteroidales bacterium
GACAAACCCCTCAACATTAAATTGTTAAGGGGTCTTTTCTGTAGCCTCACCAGGAATCGAACCTGGATCTACGGTTTAGGAAACCGCTATTCTATCCATTGAACTATGAGGCCATGTTAATGTATAAGGGTATAAGATTGCCGGACGAACCAGACCTGAGATCAAATTTCCTTAGCGCTCACAAAAATAAACATAATTGCCGTCGAAACAAAAATCCCTTGCAAATAGTTTCTCAGGAATTGAGTAAAATAGATATTGACTATATTTGCCGGCGATACCAACATATAATTTCTGATATAAAATGTACCACCGGTACCTGAAACCTGAGATCATACCGTTAAAAACCCCCCGATACAGCCTGAGAGACTGCCGGTCTGTCATCTGCCACTTTACAACATTTAATTTACAGCTGTTTTGAACTACATAGATCCCATAATTATAATTTTACTTGTCTGGGCTGCATACCGGGGTTTTAGCAGGGGACTGGTAGTCATGGTGGCTGCATTCATAGCACTGATTGCAGGAATTTGGGGTGCTGTCAGGTTTTCGGGCATGGTAGGCGATTGGCTGGTGTACACAATGAACGTATCGTCTCCCTATATACATCTTGTTTCCTTTACAATTACCTTTATAGGTATTGCGATCTTAATCAATATAGCAGCATTCCTGCTCAGCCGGTTTCTGGATGCCGTGGCACTGGGATTTATGAACAGGCTGCTTGGCACTGTATTCGGGGTTCTGAGGATGGCACTCTTCATGAGTGTTTTATTTGTAATCCTTAATGCCTTTGATGAACGACACGGTTTTTTGCCGGAAGAAATGGTTGAAAAATCTTTGCTTTATGAGCCTGTATCAAGGCTTGTCCCGGAGATATTCCCCTTCCTGCGACATGAAAACATAACAAGGGAATTAAGGAATATCTTTTAAAAAATAAGGCAGTTCCCAAAATGGCCGGTCCCGGTATCAAAGAATAATTAACTCAATGGGGCATCCCTGTTAAGCATTGAGTGCACGGAGGGTAAAAGGGCACTGAGGGCAACAGGGCACTGAGGGTAAAAGGGCACAGAGGGCACCGAGGGCAACAGGAACCCGGTATGCCCGCCAGCATCAAAACACGGAAAGTATCTGAACAAAGATAATCAGCAACACCATTGCAACGGGGTAGACCGTTGCATATGCTATCTGCGGTGCATTGCTGGCGGTCATAGGTTCAATTGCAGCAAGTCCTGGTGTACTGGTCATGCTTCCGGTAATTGCACCGAAAAGTGAGAGCAGGTTAATTTTTAAGTATTTATGCGCGATAAAGGCAGTAATTATCATTGGCAGCAGGGTAATCAAGATGCCTGCAAAAATCAGGTTAATGCCCTGGTTCTGGAAAGTATCAACAATATGCGAACCGGCATAGGTGCCGATGGCAGCCAGAAAAAACAACAGTCCAAGCTGCCTTAACAACTGGTTTGCAGCTGCAGACATTGACCATACTAAAGGACCCGTCTTACCCAGGTTGCCAAGGACCAGCGCGACGATCAAGACTCCTCCGGCCAGTCCGGGACTGAAGACCAGATTCTCCGAAAAGCTGATTTCAATCCTGCCTGCCAGTATGCCCAGGACAATTCCCGCTGCAATCGGGAACATATCGGTATCGGAAAGTTTCTTTTCCTGGTTTCCGAATATTTTCGCCACGGTCTGCATGCACTCCCTGTTCGAGGCAATCAGGAGCTTATCGCCAAACCTGATGTGAGATGTTTCACTTGGTACGATATCGATCCCGCTTCTTCGGATTCTTGTTATGGTGGCATTGTAATTTGAAAAAAGATTCAACTCTCCAATTGTCTTGTTTATAACCTTTCTGTTGGTTACCAATATGGAGTATATTTCATAGTCCTCTCCCAGAGGGATTTGCCGGTTGGTCGGACTGCCAATTAAAAATTGTACTTTTTCAAGCGCCTCACGGGTACCGACGGCCCTTATCAGATCACCCTTATGAAGAATTGTGCCTGGTGATGGTGTCACAGCCTTGCCCCCTGACAAAACACGGGAAATATTTGCAGCGGTCATGCTTCTTATTTTCAGATCGCCTATAGTCCTTCCGATTATATTTTCGTTTTCAACCACAAAATGACTGCTGTTAACTTCCGGGTAAATTTCCAAAAGCTTTCTTTTAATGCTTTTTTCAGCCTCGTCCATGCCGGCATTCAAAATACGGGGAAGTATTTTGATAAATAAAATTACTCCTATCACGCCAAAGGGATAGGCGACACCGTATCCGATGGAAGTGATTGGAGAGCCTGTAGAATCGATAGCTGCAGCAAGGCCGGGTGTACTGGTCAGCGCCCCGGTGAAAAGGCCGACTGCCATATCAACTTCGATGTTAAATAACCAGGCGGTAAATGCCGTTACTCCGGCGGCCAGGGTCACCAGCAGCAAGGCAACGGATATCAGGGAGGCCCCGGTTGAACGGAAAGATTGGAAAAAGCCAGGACCCGCCTGAAGTCCGATGGTGAAAATAAAAAGCACAAGTCCAACGTCCTGGAATTCCGGAGGAATAACTATTCCAAAATGGCCGAACAGAAGAGCTACAAAAATTACCGCTGAAACATCAAGTGATACTCCCCTTATCCTTATCCTGCCAATCATAAAGCCAATGGCTATAATTAGAAAAAGGGCAAAATAGGGAGCGTCGAAAACTGCCATCCTGTAAATTTTAAATTGGGCTTCAACAAAAATATAGTTTAATATTTTAAAAACAGCATTTCGATAAAACTATGACCGTAACCACCGCTGAACAAGGAAAGAAGGGAGTTAAATTAAATTAATTGAAAATTGAAGGGAATGCTGATTTTTTAAAAAATTATAGTTAAAATTGTATTATGAAAACTTAATAATGAAATTCCAAATCCATTAAGCTATATAAACGAAAAAGTTTACAGATATAAAATTTTAAAATAACCGTTCCTGATTTTATATCGTTTTTTACTTTACCACCGTTTATATCTTACGTTTAACATAAAATTTATTTTTCTTCTAAAAGAGATGAAGTCAAAAAAGGCGTCTGGCGGTTTCCACGAAGACTACGATTCTTTCAAAGGAAACAGGAAAAGGAAGCTCACTCCAATCAAAAAACAAAAATCCAAAAACACACAGTTCTTCAATGAAATTGAAGAATTTGAAAAGGATGAATTTGACATGGACGAAAGCGATTTTGATGAAGATGAGCTTAAGGAGTTTGAAGATCTTGAGGTTATTGAAGATCTTGATGACATCGAAGACGACGATGAGGATGAGGGTTATTAATCGGTGATCCCTGCGCAGGGACCCACTGATTATAAAATTTTCCTGATATTCTCCGTTACAATATGGCCATCGAAAAGATGCACTATCCTGCTTGCCTTTTCAGCATCTGAGGGTGAGTGCGTAACCATGATTATTGTAGTTCCCTCCCCATTCAACTGAGCGAGCAGGTTCATTACCTCTTCCCCGTTTGCAGAATCCAGGTTTCCTGTAGGCTCGTCGGCAAGTATAAGCCGGGGGCCGGAAACCACGGCACGGCAAATGGCCACCCGCTGTTGCTGGCCGCCGGAAAGTTGCTGTGGAAAATGTTTTCTGCGATGAGTCATCTGCATTCTGTCCAGCACCTTTTCAACTTTCTTTTTTCTCTCAGACCCGGTCACCCCAAGATACAGAAGGGGCAATTCTATATTTTCAAAAACAGTGAGTTCATCAATCAGGTTAAAGCTCTGAAAAACAAATCCTACATTGGATTTGCGGAGACTGGTACGTTTTCTTTCTGAAAACCTGGAAACCTCAATATCATTGAAGTATAGCTCACCGGAGGATGGATTGTCAAGTAAGCCGACAATATTCAGAAGTGTTGATTTTCCGCATCCGGAAGGACCCATGATTGCAACAAACTCACCTTGCTTTATCTCCAGGCTTACTTTATTGAGTGCGGTAGTTTCAACCTCATCTGTTCTGAATACCTTCGTAAGATCGATAGTTTTTATCATCTCATATTTATTTGATAATCAATGGATAAAAGTATATGCTTGGCACAATTTATCAAATATACAAAACATTTGCATATCAGAGGAGAAAAAATAATCGAAAATAATTATATCCCTTTTCATATATCCGGCAGGACAATTATGTCAGGGGTCAGCTGCATTCAGTTCTTACTATGTACGAGGGCGGGGATTGATATTATTTTCAGATTCCGCCAAAATCCACCACATTTTTTGCTAACTTGCTGCAGCTATTACCCGCACAAATATCCCGGGCTTGCTTCAAGTGCAATGACATGCTCTGAAACCAGGAACTTTCCCGGAAAATTAAGAAAAAAAGGGGGGAGAATGATCAGACTGAGGATAAGGAACGGAGCCCGTACCTTCCGGGGAAGGATGATTATTTCGTTGATAAGCTGGAAAAATTTATTGTTGATGAACCGGAGTAATGGTTTATATCCATTACTCCCCGGTTTACAGGTTTTTTGACTCCCCTGTTGCGCGAACCATAGAAGTACTTATATAACAATGATATCCGGGGTGGAATATATTGCCTGTTCCTTAATTTTTTCTTTTTTATTTTGATATTAAATTTATACTTTTGCACGACATTTTTTTTGGCAATGGCAGATTTTATCGAACTGTACGATATCCCCTTCAAAGGGCTGGAGACCGGCACGCATCACTTTGGCTTTGACCTTAGGGACTCTTTTTTTGACCATTTTGATAACGATGATTCCAAAGGCGGATCCATCAGTATTGAAGCGGAAATGGAAAAAAAGGATTATCTGCTCTCCTTCAGTTTCACATTTACAGGAAGCATAAGAGTCATTTGCGACAGGTGCCTCGAGACTTTCGACATGGCCCTGGCTTTTGAAAGCGTACTGTATGTAAGGTTTGATGAAGAAAAGAAAGCAGAGGATGCTGATGTGATATATCTGGATGCAAAGGAACACAAACTGAATATCGCAGAGTATTTCATGGAAAGTATCCGTCTTAATCTGCCAATAAAACGAATTCATCCTTCCGATGAAAATGGAGTACCTTTGTGCAACAGGGAAATGCTTGAAAAACTTGAGCAGCACCGGGCAAAAGAAAACAAGGAAAAAACCGACCCCAGATGGGATTCATTAAAAAATCTGAAAGACAAAAAGTATTGAAACATTACCTGCACACAATCATGGCTGATATGGCCGACATACTAATTGATCAATTAAATAACTAATAAAATGGCACATCCGAAAAGAAAAGTCTCTAAAACCAGGAGAGATAAAAGAAGAACACATTATAAGGCTACCGCCCCCACTATGGCCTCCTGTCAGAATTGCGGTTCAACTGTAAAATACCACAGGGTTTGTGGAGAATGCGGATACTATCGCGGCAAACTTGCAATAGAAACAGAAGCAGCATCCTGATCCGGTTAATCCCTTCTTATTGGTGGTATATTTTCCTTTTATTATAACTAATACATAATTCCAGATGAAGATAGCGCTCGATGCCATGGGAGGAGATTATTCTCCCGGTGCAACAGTCAAGGGGGCGATAATGGCCGCCAGTGTCCTTCCCGGCAATGTTAAGATCGTTCTTGTAGGTGATAAAAAACAGATCCTTGACGTAATAAGGGGTGAAAATTTTGACCATTCGGTATTTGAGATTATCCATACTGATGAGTCAATTTCCCAGGGCGAACATCCTGCCAAAGCATTTTCAAAAAAGAAAAATTCCAGTATAGTAACCGGCTTTGGACTGCTGACCGGTGGACAGGTGGATGCTTTTGCAAGCACCGGTAATACAGGAGCCATGATGATAGGTGCAATGTTCATGGTCAAATCTATCCCGGGAATAATCCGCCCTGCTATTTCTGCCCAGGTGCCTAATATGCTGGGCGGTTCAGCAACACTTCTCGATGTGGGGCTGAACCCCGATTGCAGGCCTGATGTCTTGTACCAGTACGGGGTCCTGGGATCACTATATGCAAAACATGTTTTCCAGATAGAAAAACCCAGGGTATGTCTTATCAATGTCGGTTCCGAAGAAGAAAAAGGAAATCTTGTTGTTAAGGCCGCATACGAATTGATGAAGGAAACTGACGGTTTAAACTTTGCTGGTAATATTGAAGGAAACGAGCTTTTCGAAAACAAAAAATCGGATGTTATCGTCTGTGATGGTTTTGTTGGCAATATTGTACTCAAGGAGGCCGAAGCACTTTACACCCTGATAAAAAAAAGAGGCATAAAAGATGAATTCTTCGAACAATTCAATTTTGAAAATTACGGGGGTACCCCGGTGCTGGGAATTAATCAGCCGGTAATCATAGGCCACGGAATTTCAGGTCCTTTGGCGATAAAAAATTTGCTGATTCATACAAAAAATGTTGTTGAAGCAAAATTGATGGATAAATTCAAAGAAGCGTTTCAGTAATGACCACATGCAGGGCGACTATCACAGGTATTGCAGCTGAATTGCCTGACTATATTCTCAATAACGACGAATTAAGTAAAATGGTTGATACATCCGATGAATGGATTATGACCCGCATCGGAATAAAAGAACGGCGGATAATAAAAGAAAAGGGGCGGGGACCCTCGGATCTTGGTGCAGAAGCGGTTAAACAGCTTCTGAGAAAAACCGGAACCCGCCCTTCGGAAATAGACCTGGTGATATGCGCAACGGTTACCCCCGATCATCCCTTTCCGGCAACGGCCAACATAATTTCTCACAAGGCAGGCATTAAGAATGGCTTCAGTTTTGATCTCAACGCCGGATGCAGCGGTTTTTTATATGCCCTTTCCACGGCACAGCAATTCGTTGAGACTGGTTATGCAAAAAAGGTAGTTGTTGTAGGAGCCGAGAAGATGTCGTCAATAGTCAATTACCAGGACAGGGCAACCTGTCCGATCTTTGGAGATGCCGCCGGCGCCATTCTGGTAGAGCCGACAGAGGATGATACGGGAATAATTGATTCCCTACTCCGTTCAGACGGCGCAGGGTTTCCCCATCTTCACCAGAAAGCAGGGGGCTCGGCAAATCCAGCGTCACATAAGACTGTAGATGCCAGGGAGCATTACATCTACCAGGAAGGCCAGTATGTCTTTAAATGGGCA
>SLJO01000155.1 GCA_007135095.1 Bacteroidales bacterium
AGTATGTACGGAGATCTGCCCCGGGGAAAATTTGCCATTGTGCTGCCACATAATTTGGCTATGCATGCCTCATTTGATGCGGTCACGGCCCATGAAAACCTTGATCTGAAAACCAAAATCCAGTATTTCAAGGATCCCCGTCAGGCAAACGACTGGCTCAGTAAATAAGGTGAAATCATACTGAAATTTGTCCGGTCACAATCCGTTCCCGGGGTTTACCGAAACCGGCTTGCCGAAATTAGGCGGAACCGGTTCAGTAAACAGGTTCCTGCCGATGATCTCCTTGTGGAACATACATCATCAGTGCATCTATTTCCCGGGCAATTTCTTCGTCCGACCCTTTCTGGATCAGATGCCGGTGAGGGCCTGCAGGATCTTCCTGCCATGTATTGCTGCCGTCGGCCGGGTCGATAACAAGTCGCCCGCGACCGGATAATTCCCAGTAACGGGCTGCCGGACCGTCATCAAGGCCCCGCACGGCATAAAGTACCGCTACCTGGTCCCAGTTTTTATGCGGGATACGGCTGAAGAGCTGATAAGCCCGGCGTACCGGGTTTGATTCTGGCAGATCAAGTATATCAGCACCGGTATCCATCAGGCCGATTTCCCATCCGCTGAAAATGATTTCACCGGGCCACCCGTTTATTGCCTCTATTGAGGCCCCGGTATCCCAGCGTATGTTGGCTTCACGTCCCGAAGGGAATTGCCCGCCCATGCACACCCAGAGACGTACCTTCTGTTCTACCAGCTGCCGTCCGTCAAGATCGCTGTGCCGGTCCGGTCCGCTATCGATCAGGTCCCGCAGGTTGGTGAGATATCCGATGCTTAGAATAACAACGCTGTTGTCAGGCTGCCCCGCAAGGATACTGCGATACTGATCAACTGCCTCGGGAGCGTCATCAGAACTGCGCAGCGTTCCGGGAAATTCTTCAGCCACGCCCCGGGCGTAAGCTGATTCCCGGTCCACGCCGGGCCCCCGTAGCTGTCCGAGTGGCAAATCTTCACGATTAAAATAGGTATTGATCCGGTCGGCGCATAAGATACTCCAGGGATTCTTTGCACATACCATAACCCCGAGAATTTCGGTCTCGCCGGAATCAGCCAGCGCATGAAGCATGGCAAGGGCCCCCACATCATCCACATCAGACTCCATATCCGTGTCAAGAATAATGCGAATAGCACCCGGATCTTCGCCAGCCATAAAACTGCAGGCTGAAAGAGCTGCTACAAGCATAATTGCACTTAAGTAATTCATAATTCTTTTGATCATGGTTAAGCTGCTTTTCATTTGAATTTTTTCCGAAAAATTTTTGGATAATTGATTTTTTTTGTATTTTTGACTGACCGTTCAGTCATTTAATTAATTTTTGTTCATCCGCCTTAAAACTTTCAGGCAATAAACTTTTTTGATCCATTCCGCAATTTAATACATTTTAAACATTATAAAACAATGTCTCCACGTACACCCGATCAAAACAGGCAGATAAGGAATGATAAGCGGGAGCTGCTGAAAAACACTGCATTGAAACTATTTGCCGGCAAAGGTTATCATGCGACTTCAATCAGTCAGATCGCAAAAGAGGCAGGTATTTCAAAAGGCTTGTTATACAATTACTATGAGAGCAAAGAGGAACTGCTTGTAGCACTCTTTTCCGATCTGGTCGACCTGGTTTCCTCATTACTGAATCCGGATAATGATAATGAAATTACCGAAAAAGAGATGTCGGATTTCTTTGATATGCTGATTAGGTCGCTCAATGAAAACAGGGAATTCTGGATCCTTTTCTATCAGTTGTCAGTGCAACCGGCAGTACTTGAATTAATGCTTTTAAAAATTGAAAATGGTGCCCTTTTGATCAATTACGATAAACTGCTAAGAGATTATTTCGAGCAGCGTTTTGATGATCCAGGGGAAGAATTTGTTGTATTTTCTTCACTGATCAAAGGGTTCTGCACAATTTACCTATTCAACCCCGAGAGTATGCCCGGGGGGTCACCGGCAAAATTCAAGTCAAGGCTTGTTAAAATGTTTATTAGGGAAAAGCAACATACAACAACAGGTAACGGAAAATGAACGAGCCATTATAAAATATTCAGTACAGCAGGGCAGGCATACTGCATTGCAAGCTCCATCTGCCCATTGATTTGTAATATTTGAACAAATGAGAACATTTATAAAACTGGCATGGAGAAACATCTGGAGGAACAAGCGCCGCTCATTTATAAGCATAGGAGCGGTACTTTTCGCTGTTCTTTTTGCCATAACAGCCGATTCATTTGAGCGGGGGTCCTATGAACTGATGATCCGGAACATGGTTAAATTCAGTACGGGCTATATCCAGATCCAGGATGTACTTTACGACGATGAGCCGAGTATCGATAACTCCATGCTTTACGACGAATCGCTGCTTGAGGTGCTCGATGGATTCGGTGACCGGATAAGTTATACCGTTCCCCGCATCCAGGGCTTTGCCCTTGCAGCTACCGATTCCAAAACCAGGGGAGTCCATGTGATGGGGATAGATCCCGGGAGCGAGGACCGGTTCAATAATCTGTCTGAAAATATTACAGAAGGTTCATATCTTGAAGAAAATGACAATGCAGTGGTGCTTGCCGGGGGACTTGCCGAAATACTCGGGCTTGGCGTGGGCGACACCCTGGTCATTATCGGCCAGGGATTCCAGGGAGCAAGTGCCGCAGGCATGTACCCGGTAAAGGGGATTGTAAGGCTCTCCATTCCTGAAATGAACAATAACACGGTGTATGTGCCTCTGGAGGCTGCACAGTGGTTTTACGCTGCCGACGACCGGATATCCGCACTTATCATCATGCCTGAAAATCCCAGGCACACCGGGCGGATCACCAGCGAGCTGAACGAACAGCTCGACAGTGAATGGTACACTGCCCTTCCCTGGCAGCACATGCTGCAGGACCTGCTGAGGATGATGCAGATGGACAGGGCCGGGAGTCAGCTGATAATATTCATCCTGTACATAGTTATCGGCTTCGGCCTGTTCGGGACAATACTGACCATGATGCTTGAGCGCCTGAGAGAATTTGCAATGCTTATGGCCTTGGGAATGAAGCGGTTTCAACTGGCAATTATATGCCTGCTGGAGTCAGTATTCATGAGCTTTACGGGGGTGATTGCAGGCATTTTGATCAGCTTCCCGTTTATTTACTATTTCAACCGGAACCCTATACCATTGGGCGGAGAACTGGCCGGCATGATGGACGATTATGGTTTTGAGGCTGTGCTGCCCACATCCATCGAGCCATCGATTTTCATAACCCAGGCGGTTACCATTTTTATAATTGCACTGTTAATAGGCTCATACCCGGCATATAAAGCATTTAAACTTGACCTGACCCATCATCCCAAATAAGCAAGATGAAGACATTATTTAAAATATCATGGCGTAATGTGTGGCGCAACAAGGCGCGCAGCATTGTGATAATCCTGGCCATCTGCTTCGGGTTATGGGGTGGAATTTTTGCCACCGGACTGATGACCGGGATGATCACGCAGCAATTCAATTCAAGTATCCGCAACCAGGTTTCCCATATTCAGATCCACAACCCTGAATTCATAAAGGAGCGGGAAACCGGATTTACCATTTCCCGAAGCGATGAAATTGCCAGCCTGCTTGACAACAGCGATAAAGTTCAGGCATATTCCGCGCGGACCATTACAACCGGTATGCTGGCAAATGCAATAATGACCTCGGGCGTTGATATCTATGGCATTGATGAACTGCAGGAAAGTCTCACCACCGATTTTGAATCGAATATTGTTGATGGAGAATACTTTGGACCGGTTTCCCGGAATCCCGTAATGGTCGGCAAGGCGCTGGCGGACAAAATGAAGATCTCAATTGGGAACCGTATTGTCATGACTTTCCAGGATCTGAACGGTGAAATTATTTCGGCAGTTTTCAGGGTAAGCGGCATATACCGTACTGCCAATACCGCCAACGACCAGCGTAACGTCTATGTGCACCAGTCCGACCTGGCAGAGCTTCTAGACGGAACCGGCATTGTAAACGAAATAGCCATTCTGCTGCATGATCTGGATGATGTAAACGACTTTCACGCCGGGCTTCAAACCCTGTTCCCGGGATACGAGATAAGGACCTGGGCAGAAATATCACCCGATCTGCGATTTATGAATGAATTTTCAGGAATGATGCTTATGATAATTATTATCATTATCCTGGTTGCACTTGCATTCGGGATTCTCAACACGATGCTGATGACCATTTTTGAACGCACCCAGGAACTCGGCGTCCTGATGTCGATCGGGATGGGCAAAACCAGGGTATTTTCAATGATACTGCTTGAAACCACATTCCTGGTGATAACCGGTTCTGTTCTTGGTGTGCTAATAGGATCACTAACCGTGGGATTAACCGGGAACACCGGGATTGATCTTACCCCTTTTGGGGCAGAGGCATTTTCCGAATTCGGGTTCGATGCTGTAATTTACCCGACACTGGACCAGATGTTCTATTTCAACCTGACAATACTGGTACTGATTACCGCCATCCTTGCCTCGGTTTATCCCGCATGGAAGGCACTGAGACTGAATCCCGCCGAGGCAGTGAGGAAAGAATGAGCGGAGTATTGAATATGCGGATAAACCATGGCGAAATATCAGAAAGATCCATCAGAAAAAACAACCGGTTCAACATGATTTTCAGGCCATTCATAAATATTTAATTGGCAAAAAACTTGATATTAATTATCTTAGATTCTGAAACTTGAGACCAAAAAAAATCATCCATAGCACACTGGGTAGTTTCAAAAAAGTATGACCATAGATTTTGCCCAACTAAAAATTATAGAGTGATGATCAACTTAAAAGTAAAAATTACAGCACTGATCCTGGCAATTTCAGGCACCGGTGCATTCGCCCAGGATCCTGAAGATATTATCCGACGGATGGAAGATAATATGAGAGGCGAGGCTTCCTATACGGAGATGACAATGGAGGTGGTAAGGCCGCGCTATACAAGGGAGATCTCGATGAGATCGTGGACTCTGGGAGATGATTACGCCCTTATCTACATTACCGCACCTGCCAGGGATGAGGGAACCGGTTATCTTAAAAGGGGCAACGATATCTGGAATTATGTTCCCAACATAGACAGGACCATCAAGATGCCTCCCTCCATGATGTCGCAGTCATGGATGGGATCGGACTTCACCAATGACGACCTTGTTCAGGGAACATCACGGGTTGACGATTTCTCCCATAAACTGAAGGGAACAGAGACGGTTGACGGGCGTGAATGTTATGTTATTGAAATGATACCCCATCCCGAAACCCCGGTTGTATATGAAAAGGTTATTGCCTGGGTGATCACCGATCTTTATCTGCCTGCAAAAATTGAGAATTATGATGAATATGATGACCTGGTGAGCACCATCAACTTCCGGGAAATACAGATACTGGGAGGCAGACAGATCCCCACTGTTATGGAAATGATACCGGAAGACAAAAGGAATCAGAAAACGGTGATCACAACTCACGAGGCAGATTATGACATAGATATTTCACAGGATTACTTTTCGATCGAAAACCTTACAAAATAAAGGGAACTCTGGTACTTCAGACTAAAAAGCAGCCAAATTCAAACCTGGTAAAATCATTGAAAATGAAAATATTGATGATACTGGCATGGAGGAACCTTTGGCGGAAAAAGCGCCGGACCCTTATCACTGTAAGTTCGGTTGTATTTGCCGTGATTCTTGCAATTGGCCTTATATCGCTTATCGATGGGACAAGGGACCAGATGGTTGAGTCAATTATTACAAACACCACCGGCCATCTCCAGGTGCAGGATGCACTTTATGATGATGAACCCTCGATTGACCATTCCCTTGAATATGGCCACGAAGTAAAGGAGGTGCTTGACAGGTATTCGGAAAGATTTGAATATACCGTTCCCAGGATACAGGGTTTCTGCCTGGGTGCAAAGGATGTGGGAACCCGCGGCGTCTTTCTGATGGGTGTTGATCCCGGGAAGGAAGACAGGATGAATGATCTTTCCTCAAGGATTATTGAAGGCCGCATGTTTTCGATAGATGATGATTATGCTGTAATTGCCGAAGGTGTGGCAAGACTTCTGGAGCTTTCAATTGGCGATACCCTTTTACTGCTGGGTCAGGGCTTCCAGGGAATGACCGCTGCAGGAACTTTCCCTGTCGGCGGAATTGTGGAATTTCCTTTGCCCGAACAGAATAATACCATGGTTTACCTGGCCCTGCCGGAGGCACAGAATTTCTTTGCGGCACCCGGCCGGCTGACCAGCCTGATCCTGATGCTGGAAAATGAAGATCAGGCTCCTGCGCTCGCCCGCGATCTGTATGCCGGACTGGACGATGAATGGTACGCAGTTAAAACCTGGGAAGAGCTGATGCCCGATGCGGTGGCAGCCTTCGAGGCCCGGGATGCCCAGGTGCAGATATTTGCCTGGATACTTTACATTGTCGCGGGCTTTGGCATTTTCGGAACAGTAATAACCATGATGCATGAGCGCCTCAGGGAATTTGGAATCCTGCTGTCGGTGGGACTGAAACGGATCCAGCTGGCCACCATTTGCATGATGGAGACTGTCATAATGAGTTTTATCGGCGTAATCGCCGGCGTGGCCATAGGTTATCCCATTGTTTACTGGTTTCACCGGAACCCGATCAGGCTTAGCGACGAGCTGGCTGATGTTATGCTTGATATGGGCTTTGAGCCGGTTATGCCGTTTTCTATCTCGGGCGATATCTTCCTCTACCAGGCAATTGTTATTTTCATCATAGCGGTTGTTGTCGGACTGTATCCTGCCCGCAAAGTTTTCAGGCTCAACATGGTCAGTGCAGCCCGAACATAACTTTTAATCAATACACGTGCGCATGATTTAAAAAATTAACAGATGCAAACACTTGCAAAAATATCCTGGAGAAACATCTGGAGGAACAGGTTCCGGAGCCTGACTATCATAACGGCTATAGTTCTGGGACTGATGGGTGGCGTTTTTTCAGCGGCCATGCGTCTTGCTCTTGAGCAACAGCAATTTGAGGATACCGTTGAAAACCAGGTTTCC
>SLJO01000192.1 GCA_007135095.1 Bacteroidales bacterium
CAAAAAGGCATGCGTCATTCACACAGATTGCCGGATAAATAGTTTTAATAAACAGCAAAATAATGAATCACCCGTAATGGCTTATCTGACAAGGACAATATTGCTTAAAGCACGGATGTTCGCCCAGACCACGAAAACAGAGATATGAAATTACCCAACACTACGTATGATTTCCTGGATAAGATCAATTTTCCTTCAGATCTTAAAAAACTGAACCCCGAAGAACTTACCGGTGTAAGCGATGAACTAAGGAGATTCATTATTGATGTTGTTTCTTCGAATCCGGGCCATTTCGGAGCCAGTCTTGGTGTGGTGGAGCTTACAGTAGCACTGCATTATGTATTCAGCACTCCCGGCGATAAGATAATATGGGATGTCGGGCATCAGGCATACGGACATAAAATATTAACCGGCCGCAAGGATGTTTTCCATACCAACAGAAAGTATAAAGGCATAAGCGGTTTCCCAAAACTCAAGGAAAGTCCCCATGACTGCTTTGGAGTCGGCCATGCCTCCACTTCCATCTCTGCCGCTCTTGGAATGGCTGTCGCCTCCGGTCTGAAACAAGGAAAAGAGTCACAGGTTGTTGCCGTAATAGGTGACGGAGCGATGACCGGGGGACTGGCTTTTGAGGGCCTTAATAACGCAGGAATACAAAATTCCAATCTCCTGGTAATTCTCAATGACAATAATATTGCAATTGATCCGAATGTCGGCGCCCTAAAGGAGTATCTTCTTGATATTACAACCTCACAGACATACAACAAGATAAAAGACGATCTCTGGCATCTGCTCGGCAAAATAAGGAACCTGGGGCCAAAAGCCCGGGAAGCCGTCCAGAAAATTGAAAGCGGCCTGAAAACAGCCTTGCTGCAACACAGTAATCTATTTGAGTCAATGAATTTCAGATATTTCGGGCCTGCAGACGGGCACGATGTAATTTATCTGACAAAGATCCTTAAAGATCTGAAAAACATCCCGGGCCCCAAATTACTTCATGTAAGGACTGTTAAGGGGAAAGGCTTCCCCCAGGCAGAACTGAACCAGACCATATGGCATGCCCCCGGGCTGTTTGACAAAAACACTGGAGAGCTGCTTAAAATAAAGTCCGACAAACCTGCTCCACCCCGCTACCAGGACGTTTTTGGACATACTATCCTTGAGCTTGCCGAAAAGAATGAAAAAATAGTAGGTATAACACCGGCAATGCCGACAGGCTGTTCGCTTAATATCATGATGCAAAAGATGCCCCACCGCACTTTCGATGTGGGTATTGCCGAACAGCATGCGGTAACCTTCTCGGCAGGTCTGGCTGTGGAAGGGATGCTCCCGTTCTGCAATATCTATTCTTCCTTCATCCAAAGGGCCTATGATCAGGTAATACACGATGTTGCCCTTCAGAACCTTAGTGTAGTTTTCTGCCTGGATCGCGGCGGACTGGTAGGGGACGATGGTGCCACCCATCACGGATTTTTCGATATCGCATTTATGCGGGGCATTCCCAATATGACTGTTTCTGCACCCATGAATGAAGAAGAACTGCGCAACCTTATGTATACCTCCCAGCTTCCGGGTATGGGTCCATTTTCAATTCGTTATCCCCGTGGCAACGGAGTTATGGCCGAATGGCGAAAACCAATGCGGAAAATAACCGTGGGCAAGGGAAGGAAACTCCGCGATGGCAGAGACATGGCGATTCTTAGTATAGGTCACCCGGGCAACTTCGCCGCTTCAGCCTGCACAAAACTGGAAGAGGAAAATATAAGCGCCGCTCATTATGATATGCGTTTTGTAAAACCGCTGGATGAAGAGATTCTGCATTCAGTTTTCAAAAATTTCGCTACTGTTATAACAATTGAAGACGGGATGATAACAGGAGGGTTTGGAACGGCTGTTCTGGAATTCATGGCAGATAATAATTACCATGCAAAGCTGGTTCGCCTGGGGATACCCGACAAATTCACTGATCAGGGAACCCTGCCTGAACTATATGCAGAATGCGGGTTTGATGAAGCAGGTATAGTCAATACCGCCAGGAAACTGATAAGAAAACCCGTTCTGTCTTCAACGGGCTGATGTATTCCTCAAATTACCGGGCTGCCTCTTTTTAAAGTTAATCCCCCATCGGCTTTCGGGCAATCACCCGGCCCTGCAGACTAATCATGCCTTTACAGGGAGCCAGTTTCCCGGAATCCTTTAAATACCCGGCCACTGAGCTTTAAAGTTCTTTCGGGAAATTACTTGTGTTTTCAGTAACAAATATTTATCTTCGCCTTCCCAATAATCACCTCTTATATTGCCCGGATGGCGGAATTGGTAGACGCGCTGGTCTCAAACACCAGTGGTAGCAATACCGTGCCGGTTCGACCCCGGCTCCGGGTACTTTTCAGAGTTAAGCTCCCTTATTTTCAGGGGGCTTTTTTGTTCGATTCTCCCCTGACCATAATATACATCGATATCACAATCAGCGCCCACTAGTTTAACACACCAGAAAATTATTCGCCATTTGCATAATAAGGATTGATGGAGATAGCATATATTTGGATTTATTCTTTTCTTTACCATTATTGAAAAGCAAAAATTCGATATTTAAGTTCTGCATTAACATTAAATATGATACCTATGAAGAGGATAATTATTTTCCTGGCAGTTGCCCCGGTATTTTTTAGCAGCTGCACCCAGGAACCGGACTCTGTTAATCTTTTTAACGGAAATGACCTGACCGGCTGGCATTGGGATGTGCCGGCAATGGACAATGATCCGGAGGCAAGAAATCCTTTTATTGTTCGTAACGGTTTGTTAGTAAGCCTGGGAACCCCTTTGGGCCACCTGATTACCGATTCGGTTTATCAGGATTACCGTTTGGAGGCAGAATACCGTTTTGCCGCAGAACCAGGGAATTGCGGAATTCTGGTTCATGCTTCGGCTCCCCGGGCACTGTATAATATGTTCCCCCAGTCTATTGAGGTCCAAATGCTGCATGAAAATGCAGGCGATTTCTGGTGCATTGCCGAGGATATTGAAGTGCCGGAAATGGAAGCCCGTCGCGGACCCCGGGAAAACTGGGGCATAGTTGAAGGAAAAAGTCGCCGAATCCGGAACCTGACTGATGATTCCGAAAACCCGGTGGGGGAATGGAATACAATGGTAATTGAGTGTCTCGGTGACCAGATTAAAGTGTGGGTTAACAGCGATTTGGTGAACTATGGTTTTAACGCTACAGCTACCAAAGGGCAAATTGCCGTTCAGGCCGAAGGCTCAGAGGTTGAATTCAGAAAGTTGCGGCTTACACCTATAAGCCAGCTCACTGAATAACAAATTTGTTATCCCTTTTTCCTTTACACCATCTCCCTGGTCATCGTGGCTTCAGGATCTGCTTTGGCTACCTGCGCTGGCAGAGACGTGCTGCCCCGACGTTCTCCTGGTGCCGGATCCCGCTGTTATGCGGTCGAGTATGATTAAGGCGCTGAAGCCATCGGCAACTGTAAACCCAGTAGTTTATTCTGTGAATGAGAAATCATATTATTTAACTATTTTTGCATAACCGGCCCCGGCTGAAAAATGAGAAAAAGTACCCGACATATAGCCTTCCTGCTGCTGATTTTTATAGCATACCCCTTTGTCTTCCAGACATTGCATGTTATTAGTCATGATCATGGTCATTCCGGCCCGATCAGATCAGATAATGTCAAGGGGCAAATACATGCCTGTACATTTCACCGTGATAAATCTGATGGCCCTGCAGGGCAGGAAGACAACCCAGGTAAGCCTGCCCCGGCCGGGCAACATTTTTCAGGCAGCCCTGAATACCCCGGCCATGAGCATTGTCCGCTTTGTGAACATGAATTTGCGAAGTTCTCTTTAGAAACACTTTTTCACATTTCATTTACCGACGAAAGGGTCTCACTGGTAAATAATTATTTTTACCGTAATCCCCTGGTATTATACAGCGGCAATCACTGCTCACTCAGAGCCCCTCCCCTTGTATGATGGTTTTCGGACCTTTGATTGGTTTTCCCTGGAAAATTAATCACCGATGGCATTTATCAGGTTGTCCATTCCGTGTCATCGTATAAGGTAATGCATGAGTAACCCTTTGGATTACCCGCCCAAATTTCCCTTACTGTTTCCATAAAATACGAATCTTCTCCAAATGAAGAAGGCATTCTGCCTGCTGCTGGTTATTCTGGTTTTTGCAAATTCCGGCGCACAGGTAAATATCGCTATCGAGGGCAGGGTAGTGAATGAAAATAATTCTCCCCTTGCCGGAGCCACTGTTGCTGTCAACAACGGGAAGCATTTTACTGTTACCGATTCAGAAGGGTACTTCAGGATTCCTGATGACAGGTCTGACAGTCTGAAGATTACCGTTTCCTTTGTTGGATATGAAAAATATGCCCGGCTGACAGAAACACCGGAAAAGGGATCACTTATCCTTATCTCGCTTACCCCGGAAATGCAGTTACTTGACGAGGTGTCGGTAGTCAGCGATCTTGCGGCAAGGATAAAAAGACAGGAAACTGTTTCAACAGAAATTGCCGATCGTAACCATATCTCAATGCATCGCGGGGGAAGCCTTATGAGTTCTGTAAACGGCATTCCGGGTGTGAGTGCAATTGAGATCGGATCAGGCCATTCAAAGCCTCTAATTCGCGGACTTGGTTTTAACCGTGTCGTGGTGGTTGAAAATGGAATCAGGCATGAAGGGCAGCAGTGGGGTGCCGATCACGGACTGGAGATCGATCAGTATGCTGTTGATCGTGTTGAGATAGTTAAAGGCCCGGCATCGGTAATGTACGGCTCTGATGCAATAGGGGGCGTGATGCGCATATACCAGGATGCTGTTCCGGCAGCAAATACCCTTTCGGGGAATATTGAGCTTAGTGGCAGAAGCAATAATAACCTCATCGGAGGCTCAGCTTTTCTATCAGGCAGGCGCAATCAGCTGTTTTTCACATCCCGCTTCACTCTGCTTGATTATGCTGATTACAAAATACCTGCCGACAGCGTGGAGATATATTCTTTCCATGTGCCTCTCAACGATGGACGACTAAGGAATACCGCGGGAAATGAGACGGGCATACATGCTTCGGCAGGAATTATCAAACCGGGACTGGTGGCCAGGCTGTCTGCCTCGCATATAAACAGTGCCAGCGGATTTTTTGCTAATGCTCACGGACTGGAGCCCAGAATGGTCGACACAGAATTATATGATTATTCCGACAGGGATATAATGTTTCCATCACAGGAGGTCAGCCATTTGAAGCTGACAGGACAGGTTAGGTATGAAAAGGGAATTTACAGGTTTGAAAGTGAAGCCGGCTTTCAGAATAATTTCCGGCAGGAAAAAAACAATTATGTGAATCACGGTTACATGCCGGCTGTATTCCCCGGAGATAATGGCAGTTTGCAGCATCTTGAAAGGGAATTCAACAAGAACATATTCTCCCTGAATATCAGGAATTTTTTCGAAGCCGGCCGGCGCCACAGCCTGTCACTGGGAATAAATTCGGAATACCAGGATAACCAAACCGGGGGCTATGCATTCATTATTCCCGATTTCAGGCTTCTGTCGACCGGTATATACCTTTATGACAGGATCAGCCTTGGCAGCCGCACAAATTTGCATGCCGGAATCAGGTATGACAGGGGAAGGGTGCAGACAGAGGAGAGCGCGGACTGGTTCCCGACACCTGTGGAGGACCCTGATGGCGGAGGCATTGAAGATGTGTTCCTTACCAGGGCTCAGGCAATTGACAGAACCTTTAACAGCCTGAGCATGTCGGTAGGCCTGAACTACACTGGTGAGCTGTTTTCCCTGAGGGCAAACATTGGCAAGGGGTTCAGGATGCCGACACCAAAAGAGCTGGCAGCAAACGGCGTAAATTACCATTATTTCAGATATGAAAAGGGTAACAACGCACTACAGGCGGAAGAATCCTGGCAGGCCGATCTGAATTTTGAATACAACAGGCCACAATTCGGTGTTGAACTGAGCCCCTTTTTCAATTATTTCCCCGGGTATATTTACCTGGATCCGTCCTACAGGATGGATTACATGTATGGGGCAGGAAACCAGGTATTTGAATACACACAAAACCAGGTGATGCGGTTTGGCGGAGAGGCCAGGGTAAGATTCGATCCTGCAAGAAATGTTTCGGCAGTGCTCACCGGCGATTATGTTTACTCCGAACAGCTCTCAGGGAACAAAAAGGGTTTTACAATACCCTTTTCGCCCCCTGCTTCTCTGAGGTTCAGCATGTTGTTTTCCCCGAAAGGGAGAGGCACACTGCAGGAGCCCTTTGCCGGTTTTGATATTGAGTACGCAGGAAAACAAACCAGGATAGTGCCCCCCGAGAAGGAAACAGCGGCCTATGAACTTGTGCATCTTGTAGCAGGAACAAAGGTTGCAGGAAACAACAGGCAGTTTGAAATCAGCCTGAGGGTTCATAACCTGCTGAACAGGAGGTATCTGAATCATGTCAGCTATTACAGGCTGATTAACGCTCCCGAGGCGGGCAGGAATTTTATATTTTCCCTGAAAGTACCGCTAACAGGGAACAACAAGTGACTTTTATAACTTTTAAAACTATTAATTTATTAATCAATCCAATCTCACTTATGCACTTTGAAGGTCTGTTTATTCCTGATCTGGCTGATCTGAGATAAAACAAGCAAACAACAACAATGAAAACAATAACTGACAATATTCTTAAAGTATTTGTAATACTGGCTATAGCAATAGTAACTATCTCCTGCAGCAAGGATGATGAGGTAAAGATGCCGGAGATCCTGGAATTCGAACTGGGGCATAATAACAGCAAGACTGTGCGGGCAGGCAGCCATCTTCATATTGACGCCGAAATTTTAGCTGAAAACAGGATTGATGTTATAGAAATAGATATTCATTATGAGGGGGAGCATGTTAAATCGCTACGAATTGCCGGGGCAGACCACGGATGGGAATTTGAAATTTCATATGACAAATTTCGGGGACTGAAAAACACAACTTTTCATGAAGATATTGATGTCCCTGCTGATGCAAGGCCCGGCGAATACCATTTCCATTTCAAGGTTATAGATATGGAAGGATATACAGCCAGTTTTGAAGATGACCTGATTGTGCTGGAACCGGAGATTGAATGATTATGAAAAAGACGATAATATTTACGGCAATTCTGGCAATGGCCCTTTATGTATCCTGTGACAAAGAGGAAAGGGATACTGAACTTCCGGAAATATTTATGGGCGGAGAGGAACATTTCCCTCATAACTGTGACACAATTTATTTAGGAGAAAGTTTTACTTTCAGGGCCCTTTTCACTGACAATTTTGAGCTGGGATCATATAGCATTGATATACATCATAATTTTGACCATCATTCACACAGTACAGATGTGGCCGAATGCCCGATGGATGCCGGCAAGGCGGCTGATGATCCCTTTTTATTTATCCGGCAGTTTGAGATCCCCGCAGGCCTCAGGGAATACAACGCCAGCCAGGTTATTGAAGTCCCGGAAGGTGTTGATACAGGCGATTATCATTTGATGGTCCGGCTGACCGACCGGACCGGGTGGCAGGCAATAAGGGGCATCAGTATTAAGATTATTGATGCAGAATCCCAGCCCGATTAATCGGATATAACTTTAGGTACTCCTGCCGGCAGCATATGCCGGAGGGGTCGAACTTGCCCGTAAGTATGAAATAAGAGGGTTTATTGAGACCGGCCGGGAAGTTTAACCGGCCGCTTTCGTCTCAGAGGCCTGATGTTGTCGTAATCGTCAAAAACAAAAATATTGGAATAAAGTATACTCATAATTAAGATCAGGGTACAGCCTGCAAAAATAGCAATCATGATCATTACCTGGTATTTGATTGCGGTAACCGGCGATGCTCCGCCAAGGATCTGGCCCGTCATCATTCCCGGGAGGGAGATGAGCCCTATAACCGACATGGTGGCCAGCAGCGGATTAAGTCCCTTTACCAGTGCATCCTGAATATATGGCCGGATGGCCTGCTTGCGGCTGCCACTATTGGTCAGGATAAAATAATACAGCTCCCTGCGATCCGACAGGCCTTCGAAATAGGCCGTCAGTCCCACGATATTATGGTTAATGGAATTCCCCAGCACCATGCCGGATATTGGAATGAAATAACGGGCGTCAAAAAAATAATCCAGCCTGATTACTGCCCCCAGGAAAAACAGGTTAATCAGGGCCATTGACAGCAGTCCCGCAAGGATAAAGGGAATAAGGAAAAGGCGCCAGCTGATGTTTATCTTTCTGACTGCCGTTCCTGCGCCTACAACTATCATGATAAGAACCCATAGAGAATTTATCCACGGATCGTTCAGCTCGAATATAAGTTCCAAATACATTGCAACCAGCAATAGTTGCAGGACCATACGGGCAGTGCTGATGAAAAGATCGTTAACAAGCCTGACCCGGTAATAAAGAAATACAAGAAGAGGCACTATGAGAATTGCAAAGCCCAAGGCAAGGTTCAGTATACCGATGTCGGCTGTATCGTTCATAACCTGATTATTTTTCCGGCCGAATGAATCCATTTATTATTATGGGAAGCCGATATTATGGTACTGTTCCTCAGGTTATGTATTACCTCTGTCAATTTGGCTATCGAATCATCATCCAGCGAAGAGGTAGGCTCGTCCAGAAGCAGGATGGCTCTTTCGAGCGAAAGGCATACGGCGGTCACAATGCGCTGCTTCTCACCTCCGCTTATCTCGTCAAACCTCCGTTCTAACATATCGGCCGGCAGCCCCAGTTGTTCAATAAACCGGTAAACCTTTTCAGTTGATCCCCCGTAGCCCGTCAGTTTTAAAAGCTCTCTGCCATTGTTAACCGGAAGATTGATATTTTGTGGAATATAAGCCATCGTTGACCTGATATGCCGGATGTTTTTATTGTTCATCATATTCCCGTCTACTTCAATTATACCCTTGTCGGGGAGGATATAACCCTGGAGCATTTTCAGCAGTGCAGATTTGCCTTTTCCGGAGGGACCGGAAATACAGGCGCTTTCTCCGTTCTCAATATGAAAGGAAAGATCCCTCAAGACAGTTTTGTCGTTGAATGAAAGTGATATGTTTTTTACTTTGATCATCAGTGTTTGATAATGCTCCCGACAGAATTCACCACTTTCCTGGGAATGTCTACCAGAATCAATAGATAGAGAGTAAGGGTCATTAGCCACAGCACTGAAATATTGAACCAAAGGGTGTCGACATATTGATTATTGAATTTCTTTACAGGCGCATAGAAATGAGCACGTCCTATATCTGAATCGGGAATGAGATATACAGGATCTTTCTTTTGAACCAGCCGGTAGTCTGTTTTATGAATAAGATTCAGCTCATGACGGTTCAGGACAATATCAGCCAATGCCTTGTTATGGTATTGCTGACGCATGTTGTTAAGCGCATCCGTCCCCATTTGTATTTCCAGCTCCCTGTAGATCCGGTCTCTTTCGACAGCTGCCTCCCTGGCGACCTGCGAAAAATGAAGGCGCAGGTATATAAGATAACCCATGGTTTCTTCAGCAACCTCCCTGTTGAAATCATTTATATTGATACTGCCCGAATATTCAAAGGGCATCAGGCCCGATGCCCTCTGAAGATAATCAATTTCATTACCCAGGATTGTAAGATTGGTTTCTGTTTCACCGTTAATGACACCCGTCTCAATATCCCTTTCAATAACATCTATCTTGGAGAGCAACCTTGGTATCAGGAATGATGATTTGAAGGATGCATCACTGTTTTGTTGTTCTTTTTCAAAAAACTGTTTCTGAAAACGGTTTCTGGCAAACTGTTCAACTGCAAGCGCCTCGAAAGCCCATCTGGACGCCATAAGATCACCAACAATCGGAACATGCACCTTATCGGTAATGCTGTCATGGAGATCATCAAATTTGACCACCACTCCTCCCAGGAGCAGCTGGGGAACAAGTAAGAAAGGCACCAGAATGTATATTGTAACCACAGAGTTAAAAGCTGATGAAATCACCAGTCCCAGCATATTGGCAAAACAGGCAGTGCTGAAAAGGATGAGCCAGTAACTTAGAGTCATGCCCCTTATTTCCAGTATTAAGTTTCCCACAATCACAAAGCTTATCATTTGTACTGCGGAAATCATAAAAAGCCAGCCGACCTTTGAATTGAGATAACTGAACCAGCTCAGGTTCAGAAATGACTCCCGTTCCAGTATTCTCCGGTCTCTAATAATTTCTTCAGCACTGATAGACATCCCGAGAAATATTGCCACTACTACAGCCATGAATAGGAAGGAGGGGATATTCACATTTTCAGCAAAAATATATCCTCCCTCGTGAAGGTATTTGGTGAAGTACCCAAGAATAAACGCCAGCAAAGGGGCTTCAAGTAAACTGACCACCAGGTATTGCCGGTTGCTTATTTTCGAAAGAAAATTGCGGACACTGAAAATCATAACCTGTTTTTCTATTCCCGGAAGTGAAAACATATTTGGCGGAAGGACCTTTTTTGCTGATTTTACCAGGGTCTTATCTGCAATTTTTTCCTTATAATGCCTGTACCATTCCTCGGGCTGAACTTTTCGCCTTTGAGTGTGGTGTCCGGAAGGGCTGATTTCCTTTGCCTCAATGATTTTAAGAATCTGTTCGGAGGGTATGTTGCCGCAGTAATTGCATTCTGCATGTCCCGGATTCACATGACCACTGATGGTTTTGAAATACTCGAGTGCTTCCAGGGGGTTGCCCCTGTAAACAGGATAACCTCCTTTATCTATGATCCAAAGCTTGTCAAGAAGCTTGAAATTGTCGGAGGAGGGTTGATGAATATTTGCAACCACAAGCTTGCCTTTCATGGCCTGCTCTTTAAGCAGCGCCATGACTATATCAGAATCAAGAGTGGAAAGCCCCGAGGTAGGTTCATCAATAAACATTACAGATGGCTCCCTCAGCAACTCCAGGGCTATATTCAGCCTTTTTCGCTGTCCGCCGCTTATTAATTTTTTCAGCGGATTCCCTACCCGCAGGTGCCTGATCTCATCGAGGCCGAGATCAGTCAGTACTTTGTCAACAATCTCAATGATTCTTTTTTCACTCAGGTTCCCGAAACATAACTTGGCATTGTAGTAAAGATTCTGATAAACCGACAACTCTTCTATCAGTAAGTCATCCTGGGGAACATATCCTATCTGTCCCTCTATACTTTCGGCTTCCTTGTGGATATCAAAGGAATTAATCAGTATCCTGCCTTTTGTGGGCTTCAGGTTGCCGTTTAAGACATTCAGCAGAGTAGATTTCCCGGATCCGCTGACCCCCATGATACCGATGAGCTGCCCTGACTCCTCTGAAAAACTCAATGGACGTATTCCATTCTGGCTCAATGGATAACGGTATTCAATATTGTCTGCCGTCAACACTATCTTTATTCCGTTGTGAGCCTGAAAAAACCTTGAGGAAATATCAGAGTAATATACTGGAATGAAGTTTTTCCCCTTAATGATGCCGCCACGGTTAAAAATGTAAAACTTTCCGGCCAGCAGGGGCTTTCCTTCATAACTGAGTTCATCACTGCCTGTGTACCTGAAAACAAAGACCCCTGTGCTCCGTACAAGCATTACTATTATCCTGCCACCCAGGGAATCCCTCTCAATTAACCTTTCATGATATTCTGACTTAGGCATATTTTCTTCTATCCATGCCCCTTCCAGGTCTTCGGCCGAAGTTTCTTTTGGCTTTTCAATGATCAGCTGGTTTCTGGGATCAATTTTTCTGTTGCTGTCCTCCAGAATAAATGCCTTTGCATCTTCAACCTCCCCGGGTGAAATACTAAAGCTTTCAGCAAGCACATTGATGAATTCAAGTTCAGGATCTGAAAAAACATTGTCTTCATTGACAAACTCCAGTAATCTTAAAAAAACAATGATCCTGTCATACTTATGCAATTCACGGTTAATTTGGCTGCAAATATTTGAAATCTGAAATTTTAATAGTGAGTTGCCGGTTACATCATCATTTTTCCGGTTAAGCTCCCGGGAGTAAAAATCAATGTAATCGTCGAACAATTTAAGGTATTCGGCAATCATAGCATCGTCCAGATGCTGCTGAAGGTAAGACATGACAACAGAACGGGCCCGTTCTGAAACCCGCCTGCTGTTTACATTGGCAATTAATGCAAACAAATGAATCAATGCATTTAAAATTGATTCACTCATTTTTTAATACGGATTAAATGACTATTCTCTTTCCGGTGTCCGGATCAGGATTCCGGCTGGATCCGATGGTTGCAAATTTATTAAAAAAGCTGGCAAATAATTTCGTTGCCAGCTTCAACTTTATCAATTCTGAAAATTTTTCATGTGAATAAAGTATGCTTATCAGATTTATAATCAATTATTTGCTAAGGCATGGGTTTCGTATTCAGTATTTCACTCACATGGAACCCGCATGCTTTATTGACTTCGTCGATTTCTCATGCATTATTTTGTCCCGTTTTCCAATAGTTTTTGGTTGTGAAATTCATCTTATTTTGTCTGCCGAAGGCTGATGCGGGTTTCAATAAACGATTTCAGTCCTGAGGTTCTCAATCATTCCCGCAAAATCACCGAGGGCCTGACTGGTCATCGGAGAGCGCTGACTTTTCAGGAAACTGTGAATATCAGACAACTTAAGATATATTTCCTTAGTATCATCGTTGTCATCATAATCTTCCATCAAAGTAAGGAGCTTTTCCAGGGGCTCGTTCTGCTCGATGATGATATCGGTGATCCGGGTATTATCCCTTGCTCCAAGTGCTATCTGGCTGGTTAGGTACATTCCTTCAATCCAGCTGCCGGCAATGACCAGGAGAGACAGATCGTCCCGATGATTCTCCGTAAGGAATCCGTAAGTATCATAAAATGAATCGGAAACCAAATGAATAAGGGCATCTTTATCGTCAAGGTTTTTTTCAACCTGCTCAACGAACTGCCGGTTAAACGGTGTGGAGATATTAAGTTCATCTATCAGCCGTTTACTTACCTCCAGGTATTTCCTGATCTCCTGATTCATCTCGTAGGTAGCGGCATAACTCAGATCCGCTGCATATACTCCCAGGTTAAGCGCCTTGCTCCTTTCTGTGAAATATCTGTCTGCATTTGCTGCAGGATTTGATATCCCTAATATGTAAGGGGCTCCCGCCTCATATAATAACTCAGTAATTTCGACCGAAGTAGGGACAGGATATTCCGCCGGGTCACCAGCAAGGCGGGCGCTCAGTTCGTCTCTTTCCTTGTTACCGGTGATCGCCCGTGACTCATCACCTCGCCTGCCTCCGCAGGAAGTCAAAAGCACTGCCACGAAAAACACAGTACCTGCTAAATACAAAGCAACCTTTAGTGTTCTCATTTTGGGGGTATTAGATTAATTAATCTATTTTCACGATTCATTTCAAATATATATGAACCCTTGAACTGGGATTTATTTAAAAATGCATGGTCTCCCGAATGGGAAATCGGCAAAGTCAAAAATTTTCAGCCAATTTACATACACACGGAAGCGAAGCGTTTAATCCTTCCTGTTTTTACAGGATAAATATACAAAAATAAACTCTATGAATAAAGAGGCAGCTGTGACATTATTATCTGTTAACCGAATCCCTATCTCAGTGAGAATTCGGAGGAACCGATCTGATAACCTTCGGTATATATTCTTACCTGGTATGTTCCCGGTATCAGGCTGCCGTCATCATCATAAAAAATACAGGCATCAATATCAACATTCTCGTAATTAATCTCTCTTGAAGCTGTATATACCATTGGTTCATTATCAACGGTCATAATATTGTCGGCCGATGATGCCAGTACAAGATCATCCGGCCGTGTAATACGCATATAAACTCTCCGCATACCAGGTTCGGCAATAGCGTTCCTTTTAAGGGTGAAGCATACCTGTACCTGCTCGGTCCTGCCGATCCTGTTTATCTCACGTCCCCGGCGATTGATCGGCGATGCAACCAGGTTCTCCACCATCAGCCTTGATCCAAGTTCCACCCTGACAGTGAGGTCTTCCTTAACCTGCCTCTCCTGTCGCAACTGTGTTTCAGCCACCACAGCCTGCTGTCTTACCTGCAGGTTTTCCGCCCTTAATAATATATTGGCCTGGTTCAGGGAATCAACCTGAACAATGTAACTTTTAAGCACATCGCGGAGAGTACCAAGTTCCCTTCGGTACTGATTTATTGTGGCAGTATTGCTCACCCTCGTACGGTTAAGTTCTTCAATAAGCTTGTCTATTTCCTCCTGACGTCCTTCAAGCTCAAGATTCATGCTCACGTTATCTGTCATCAGATCGTCGTATTCGCGCGAGAGCTCCTGCAGTTCATTTATCAATTCGAATTTTTCATATGTCACCGTCTCAAGCTTTTCGGCTTCCTGCCTCCTGTCATAAAGCAACCATCCGAGCATGATTATTAGGATCACCAAAAAAGTTGTCAGCGAGATCAATATAGCGGTAAGCTTTTTCCCTGAAAATCTTTGTCTTATACCGGAGTCTCCTGTTCCGCGTTTCTCTATGTTTGTTTCCATTCTTCTGATTAATCAAATTGAATTCAATAATAATTTTTTTATACCCCGGGGTAAAATTATAGTATTTTCGGTAAAAAATTATAATCTGCCCGGTTTATTACAACCGATATTAATTTTATTTCAAGTGAGTTATCCCAGCCCTGCAGTGATAAGCCTTTTGTTATTCATTACCTTGAATATATACCACTTCTGCTCTGTCCGGCTGCTCCGCAGCATTAAATTCAGAAGGTAGTCCTGTTTCGTTGCTGTCCTGGCAAGACCTGGTAAACCGTAAAATTACGGAATGCAAAAATATAACGATTGTCTTCCCGGCTTATTGCTGTTCTGCACGGAACATGGAAGGAATTTTCAGGGAATACCTCCTTTACCCTCAAATGTCGGGGAATCCGGGCGGGTCATCGGAACCGGCAGATTATTTTCTCCTGCCCGGTTCAGGCCGAACGGGTTTCTTCCTGTATGTACGGTATAAAAGGACAAAGCCAGCAATTATAAACGGGATGCTTAACCATTGTCCCATATTGAGGGTCATGCCGGCTTCAAAAGAAACCTGCACCTCCTTAAAAAACTCAATAATGAACCGGACAGTAAAAAGGAGGATCAGGAATATGCTGAATATATATCCCTGTTTCGGTTTGCCGTCATGCCGCCAGTAAAACTGATGCAATATAAAGAAAATCGCCAGGTATGCTAACCCCTCATATATCTGGGTTGGGTGTTTTGGGACCACTTCTCCGGCTCTTACAAAGATAAAACCCCAGGGCAGGCTTGTTTCAACTCCATAAATCTCTGAATTCATCAGATTCCCCATTCTTACAAAGAAACCTCCAAGGGCCACGGCAATTACCACCCTGTCCATTGTCCATAAATACGGTCGCCTGACAGACTTTGAATAGTAATACAGCGCTATAAGTATACCTATTGCTGCTCCGTGACTGGCAAGTCCGCCGCGCCATATCTTAAGAATCTCCACAGGATTGCTAAGGTAATAGGAAGGCTCATAGAACATTGTGTGCCCCAGCCGGGCCCCGATAATGGTTCCGATAGCAGTATACAGAGTCAGCTTATCGAGGAGCTCGACAGAAATGCCTTCCTTTTTAAAAAACTTCAGAAAAACCAGATATCCAAAGAAAAAAGCAGAAGCGAAAAGCAGACCGTACCACCGGATGGCAAAGTTACCAATCCGTATTACTTCAGGATCTACATTCCATGTAATGGAATTCAATAACATAAGGGGTAGATTTATTTGTTGGGTAAATTTATAAAAGAATTGCCAAATTCAGAATTGAATCAAAATTAAAATATAATTTAATATATTCTTTGCCGTTATTGTGAAAGTATCAAATTTAAGACCCGGAGCCGGATATGCTGAATTAACCGCTTTTACCAAAAACCCGACTCTGCATAAAAGTTTGTAAGTTTGCACCGTAAAAAAATAAATATTGACCAGAAAAATCAAATATTCGCTCCTGCTGTTAATGATTGCCGGACTTATCCCGTTTTTGTTTCCGCGCTGTGCCAATATTGTTCCTCCCACAGGAGGTCCTCGTGACACTATCCCTCCTGCAATCATAAAAAGCACTCCGCCAAATTTTTCCACGAATTTTACCAGGTCAGAAATACATATTGAATTCGATGAATTAATTCAGCTTCGCAATATTAACCAGCAGTTTATTATTACCCCGCCCCAGAGGCAAAGGCCCGATTTCAGGGTGCGGGGCCGGGACCTTTTTATTGAGCTTAAATCCGATCTCATAGCCAATACCACCTATACACTCAATTTCGGGAATGCAATAGTCGATCTTAACGAGGGTAATGCCCTTTCCAACTTTGAATTTGTTTTTTCGACAGGCGATGTAATTGATTCTCTAAGCTATTCAGGTATTGTTCTAAACGCCTTTGATAATGAACCGGTGGAAGGCGCAATTGTGATGTTGTATGATCAGTTACAGGATTCCATCCCCTATCTCCAGATCCCTCTATATGCAAGCCGGACAGGGAAAGACGGGCGTTTTCAGCTCAACAACCTGAGGGCGGACACCTTTCTGGTTTTTGCCCTTAAGGATGAAAACAATAATTATCTGTATGACAGACCCGGGGAGGAGGCAATTGCTTTTCTTGATGATCACATATCCCCGGAGCACCCGCATCCTGATCACCCGGACCATGATCACCCGCATCCTGATCACCCGCCCCATGATCATCCGCATCCTGATCACCCGGACCATGATCACCCTCATCCCGGGCATTCCCACCCCGATCATATTCAGCCTGAAGATTCTGCCGCCCTCCACCGGCATGACCATGCACACCCGAACGATTCGCTGAACATTGCTGCCCCTCACGGGCATCATGAGGATCAAACGAAGCCGGATTACGAATCAGCAGAAGCAAGGGATACAATGGACCTCCGCAAGAGTGAAAACGGCATAGGCGATTCACTGCAGGTTTCAGACAATGAGCCAAAGACCGAATTCAACTTCCGGTCGGGTGATACCCTGTTTCTTTTTACAGAAAAGTCAGGCAGACAATATATAGCACGCAACGAAAGACGACAAAGAGGCCAGCTGCTTTTCGTCTTCAACCAGCCACTACAGGAAGAATGGTCTATTGAGCCGCTGAGTTTCGATCCGCCGGCCGACTGGAAAATGATGGAAAAAAATGCACGTTCCGACAGCATAACTTACTGGATTACCGATCCGGAAATAAGCAGCATTGACAATATGCGCTTTCTCGCATCTTACTGGACAACAGGTCCTTCAGATTCGCTGAGAAAAGTCAGCGACACTCTGAATATGAATTACACTGCTCCGCGAACATCCAGAAGGGCTGCTGATGAAGATGCTGCCAGCATACTTACAGCGGATTTCAGCATCTCCCAAAATGGAAACCAGGAACTCCACCGGGATCTCACCATCAAATTCCCTGAACCATTATCAGAAAAAGATCTTGAAAAAATAACTCTTTCGGCAATTGATAACAATCAAGCCATTCCCCGCGATTTCGAGCTTATCAGGGATTCCATAAAAATCAGAAATTACCATATTAAAACTGACTGGATCCCTGGCCAGAGCTACCTGTTCAATGCTGATCCGGGAGCTTTCAACAGCATCTTCGGCACCGGATCGGACAGTATCGGTTTTAGCTTCACCACAAGGGAAGCAGACCATTATGCAACAATACTCCTTAACCTTACGGGGGTCAATGAGCACATGATCGTTCAGCTGCTCGACGAAAGAGGAGGTGTACTAAGGGAATATTACGTCAGTGAGGACCGTGAACTGGTCATTGATTTTCTGCAGCCTCAGAAATTCAGGTTGAAAGCAATTTTCGATACCAATCAAAATTATCAGTGGGATACCGGCAATTACCTTAAAGGAATACAGCCCGAACGGGTTATCTTCCACAGCGAAATTATTGCCACCCGGTCCAACTGGGACATAAAAGTTGACTGGGATTTACAATGATGCATAACACAGACGGGTTATCCACTTCATGCGGGTGGAACACCGCGGTATTTTTTGAACCCCGTCCTGATTTGCAAATCTTTTGATGTAATACAAAGAACCGGAACAGGCGACTTGCTGATCAGTTGCTGGGCATTGCTGCCAATGGTAAAATTTCTGAAGGCTGATTCCTGCTCGGTCATAATTGAAATAAGGTCTGCCTTTTGTTCCCGGGCATAATCGACTATCATTCCCGAGATGCTTTCTCCTCTTTTCATTGTTGTTACTGTCTCTATTCCAAGCTCCTTGAGATGATCCGAAACCTGGTGAGTCCAGGTTTTGATTCTTTGCACGAGTTCCTGATCATTACCGGTTGTAACTCCCATTACATGAACCTGGGCTCCGAAGTAACCCGCAATTTTCGCAGTATACGGTACCTTCTGCCTTGTGTCCATGGTATAATCAATCGGTAAAAGTATTCTGCGTATATTTCCGGGCACGATGCCATATTTGATTGCAAATACCGGGCGCTCACAGGCAGTGATTATCTTGAGCGCATTGCTCCCTATAAAGAATTCCTCGAAACCTGAGGCTCCGTGTGTGGATGCAACAATGGCAGAATCATCAAAAGACTCGGCCTGTTCGACAATTTCATCATATATTTTTCCCTTTTTAATAATATATGAAAGCTTGACACCTGCCGCCAGTTTGTGCTCGTAGTTATTCATCAGTTCCTGAAACCTGTTTCTGGCAAATTGTTGCTCCTCCTCCCTTGAAATCAATGGAAAATCAGAGCTCTTTTTTACTACATAAACCATCTGGATATCCGATTTTGTCTTTGATGAGATCACTATTGCCAGCTCCAGGCCGTTTATCGATTCATCAGACAGATCAAGGGGTACAATTATCTGCTTCATAAGGAAATATTTTATTGACTTAATCCTTTATACGATAAAATCCGCATATTGTTGTCAATTTAGTATTTTTTTTCTTCCTAAGCACTTTGCATGACCGATGGGCTAATCTACTGAAAGAAAAGCGGTAAAAAGATGTACCCGGTATACCGGTGGCCAGCCCTGCATCCTGGAAGTTAATTTACCCGGACACTATTTGGACGATAAATTTTAAGATAAGCCATAACGCCTTACATACTGCATGTTACACAATATGCTATTTATATGAACCATTGACCGGCTTTGAAAAATAACACTAAAAATGCCGGGGGAGGATATTTTTTACTTCAGGAATTTTTTTACATTTACAACCCAAACCAATTCCTGCATGAACCATGATGAAAGAAAATTTTATTGAGTTTATTGAAAAAAGCATCAAAAAAAATTGGAATATTAACGCCTTTTCCGATTACAAAGGCGAAAGCTTCAGCTATTCTGATGTTGCACACAGTATTGCCAGAATTCATATCGCCTTTGAGTTGTGTGGCATAAAAAGGGGCGACCATGTTGCACTGCTGGGCAAGAATTCAGCGAACTGGACAATTGTTTACCTTGCTACCATATCATACGGGGCTGTCATAGTTCCTATACTTCCTGATTTCAAACCAAACGACGTACATCATATTGTCAGGCATTCTGACTCCAGTGCACTTTTTGTTTCCGGTAACATCATGGAAACATTAAAAGCACAGGAAATGGTTAACCTTAAAGCCATTTTTTCAATAAGCGATTTTTCCCTCATGCCAGAAACTGCTGATGATAATCTCCATAAAAAACTCGCTCGTGCAAACAGCATCTATGCTGAAAAATACCCTGCCGGACTAACACCTGAAAACTTTAAACTCGCCGATGTGCCCAATGAAGATCTGGCGGTGATAAGCTATACATCCGGAACCACAGGCTTTTCAAAAGGGGTTATGCTCCCACATAAAAGCATTGTTTCCAATGTTGTATATGCCCATAATAATATGCCCCTGCAGCCGGGCGACTCTATTGTATCCTTCCTGCCCCTGGCTCATTCCTACGGGTGTGCATTTGAATTTCTGTTTCCTTTTACACTGGGATGCCACATCACCTTCCTTACAAAAACCCCCTCTCCCCAGATAATACTTGGGGCATTTAAGGAGATCAGGCCGAGGCTGGTTCTTGCCGTTCCGCTTATAATAGAGAAAATATACAAGAAGCAACTATTGCCGGCTCTTGAAAAACCCTCTATGAAAATCCTGCTGAAGATTCCCGGCATCAACCGGCTTATTTACAAAAAGATCAAAAACAAGCTCGTTGATGTTTTCGGAGGTAATTTTCATGAGGTAGTTATTGGAGGAGCAGCACTGAACAAAGATGTTGAAATCTTTTTCAACAGGATTAAATTTCCGTTCTCCATCGGTTACGGCATGACGGAGTGCGGACCGCTGATCAGTTATGCAAACTGGGACAAAACCAGGCTTGGTTCAGCAGGCAGGGTGGTAGACAACATGGAAATAAAGATCGATTCCTCCGACCCTTACAATGAGGTCGGTGAAATTATGGTCCGCGGCGATAATGTAATGCTGGGTTATTATAAAAATGAAAAGGCTACCACCGAAGTCCTCAAGGATGGCTGGCTCCATACCGGCGACCTTGGAGTAATAGACAAAGATAATTTCGTTTACATAAAAGGCCGCAGTAAAAGCATGTTGCTCGGACCTTCGGGGCAGAATATTTATCCCGAGGAAATTGAAGCCAAGCTGAACAATCTTAATTATATACTTGAATCAGTTGTGATCGAAAATAAGGGGCGTCTTGTTGCCCTTGTGTATCCTGATCACGATACTGCCAAAAACGACGGTATTGGCGATACCCAGCTGGAAGCTATTATGGAGAATCACCGAAAGAACCTTAATGAGGAACTGCCGGTTTACATGAATCTTCATAAAATAAGGATTTATCCTGAGGAATTCGAAAAAACCCCGAAAAAAAGCATCAAGCGTTTCCTTTACATGGAAAATGAGTAATCCCTGACGAACCTGAAACCATCCTGTAGCCATTTGTTTTTATTGCAAATGGCTTCTTTTTTTGTAATTTAGGGCTTCCTGATTATCCAGGGTCCATAAAAAGATGTATTAAATTCAATGCAGATAAGTATGCAAAACAATGAAGTCTTCCTGGCATTCGATTTCGGCGCAGAAAGCAGCCGGGCAGTTTGCGGGTCCATTGAAAACAGCAGATTGCACCTCCGGGAAATATACAGGTTCAAAACCGGCATGATTTCACTCAATAATCATTTTTACTGGAACATATACCGGTTCTATGAAGAAATGCTCAAAGCAATGATTATATGTGTGCAAAAAGAAAACCTGCAACCGTTTTCACTCGCAGTTGATACCTGGGGTGTTGATTTCGGGTTTCTGGCCGACGACGACAGCATTATAAGGATCCCGTATGCCTACCGCGACCTGCAGGTGACCGCGGCAATGCCGGATTTCCACAGGATTATTCCACCTGAAGATATATACGGGCTGACCGGGATCGCCATGCAGCCGTTTAACAGCCTGTATCATCTGCATGCCATGAAACGCAATGGTGATCATGCACTCAAATTGGTCAGCCGCCTGATGTTCATCCCCGATCTGCTTAATTTTCTTCTCTGTGGCGAGAAGAAGACCGAATTCAGCTTTGCAACAACATCTCAGTTGTACAACCCCTTCAAGGCTTCCTGGGAAGAGACTCTTCTGAAGGCCGTGGGCCTGGACTCTTCTTATATGAATGAGATCATCACTTCGGGTAGTGTAATAGGGGGGCTTAAAGAGGAAGTCACCCGGCAAACCGGAATAAGGAAGGCTGAAGTATCAGCCGTATGCTCCCACGATACCGGTTCTGCAATAGTTGCCGTACCGGCCCAGGGTGATGACTGGGCATATATCAGTTCAGGAACCTGGTCGCTGATGGGACTCGAGCTCAATGAACCGCTAGTAACCGAAAAAGCCTTTAAGTATAATTTTTCCAATGAGGGCGGCGCAGAGGGAAGATTCAGGTTTTTAAAAAACATAATGGGGTTGTGGCTACTTCAGAGGTGCCGGAAGAAATGGGCCGATTCGGGAGAAGAATACAGCTACCCCGAACTGATAGAGAAAGCCTTCGCTGCAGCCCCCTTTAAGGTTTTGCTGGATCCCGACCACGAAAGCTTCTTTAACCCGCCGGATATGATTACTGCAATAGATGACTTCTGCAATCAAAGCTCGCAGGAAAAACCCGGCTCTGTTGGTGGCTATGTGCGTGCCGTTCTGGAAAGCCTGGCCCTGAAATACCGTCTGGTGCTTGATCAGCTGATTGAAACAAGCGGAAAACAGATAAACACCATACACATTATCGGAGGCGGAACACGCAATAAGTTACTGTGCCAGTTCACCGCCAATGCCACCGGCAAAAAAGTGATTGCCGGACCTGCCGAGGGAACAGCAGCAGGCAATATACTCATGCAGTCAATAGCTCATGGACATGCCGGCTCACTCGAGGAGGTGCGCCGTATAGTAAAGAACTCCTTTGAACTGGACTATTACCTGCCAGGGGACACTCAAATGTGGGACAGTGCATACCAGAAATTCCTCACTCTGGCAGTCAGCCCGGTGAAACCACAGTGATCCTGTCAGTTCATGTTCATGCATGCCACATGTGTGATGCAGGCTCATTCTTCTGCCAGGAAGATTTCTGCAATTGCGATTGCCCATTCCCCGGCTGTTGAGTAAAGCAGGAAAACCCTTCCGTCCTCTTCATATATGGCCGGATCGCGCAGCTGGTGCACAAAATCATAGGTAGCTCCGAACCGTGATTCACCGATGGGTTCTCCTGCGCCTTCATAATCTTTTTCAGGCCTTATCACGGTTTGGGGTTCGGTGAATTGCC